>JBAXXU010000118.1:0-12501 GCA_037127735.1 Bacteroidota bacterium | reverse complement strand
AAGAAAATCAATTTACTCCCCTTGGGGATGGGGTAAATAAATTGATTTTCAAGCATTTTGCAATTTCTTATTCATGATTTCGGATAGTCATAATAATATTTAAATGAATAATGTTTCAATCTGACATTATCAGATTAAAAAGGGAAATTATAGAAAGAATCCTTTTGACGGAAATTCAACAGAGTCCGGAACGATTGATTTTTACCTTATATTCAAGAATCCAGCTATACTGCATGGTTTGGAATTAATGTCTCAAAAGTAAAAAAAAAATTATTATCTGCAATCGAAAAATAACCTTAGCGATTCTTTGTACTCCCTTTACATCGGTATTGTATTCTTAACCGTTGAAGAACGAAGGCAGTAAAATTGGTAAAATGAAAATTTTATTGGCACATTTCCGCCTAAAACTTTTAAATTTGAAAACTAATAGATATTATCCCAATGGAAATCATAATTTATATTATCGCAGGTTTAATAATAGGAGCCTTAATTGCTTACATGGGAACAAAGTCAAGATTAAATGCCTTACACCGGCAGGAATTACTTCCGAAAGTTGATGAAATAAATCTGCTTTACAGGCAGAACAGTTCCTTGCAGGCTAAGGTCGAAGCCCAGTCCAACAGCCTGGAAGAGGTAAGAAAGGCTATGGTTGATACTTTTAAATCGGCTGCCTCAGATGCGCTGACACAAAACAATAAACAGTTTTTAGACCTGGCAAAAACTCAGCTTGAAACTCATGTAAAAGATGCTGAAGGTAATCTTGATGAACGGAAATCGGCTATTGCAGAGATGCTTAAACCTGTAAAAGAATCTATAGACAGTTATAAAAAGCGAATTGAAGAACTCGAAAAAGGTTCCGAAAAAACATTTGGACAGGTAACAGAAATGTTGTCAAATATTCAGGTTACTAACGCGAGTTTACAAAAGGAGACCGGCGCATTGGTGAATGCTCTTAGAAATCCCAGGGTAAGAGGACGATGGGGTGAAATCGGTTTGAAACGGGTTGTTGAGTTTTCTGGTTTATCTGCTCATTGTGATTTTATTGAACAGGTTTATACCGAAGGTGAAGATTCGGTCTTAAAGCCCGACATGATCATTAATCTTCCGGGCAACAGTCATGTTGTTGTGGATTCCAAATTACCATTAGATGCTTATCTGCTGGCATTGGAGACCGATGATGAGACTTCAAGGAATTTACTTTTTGCAAAACATGCTAAAGACCTGAGAGATCATGTAAATAAATTAAGCAAAAAACAATATTGGTCTCAGTTTCAGAATACTCCTGACTTTGTTGTTCTGTATATGGAGGTAGAATCTGCATTAAATGTTGCTTTAATGACCGATAAGACTTTATTGCAGGATGCCATGTACAATAAAATAATTTTAGCTACACCAACAACTCTGATTGTGGTATTGAAATCAGTGGCAATGTCGTGGCAGCAGCATAATATTACTGAGAACGCCCTTCAGATAATGGATGCTGCCATGGATTTTTATGGCAGGGTAAATGTTTTTGCCGATCATCTTGATAAAGTAGGTGGTGGGCTAAAAACTGCTCTGAAAGGATACAACGATGCAATAGGATCATGGGAGAGCCGGGTATTACCCGCAGGCAGAAAACTTGAACAATTAAAAGCAACAGATAATAAAAATGTATTACCTGATTTTGAAATACTTGACAAACCTGTCAGGGAACTGAAGAAATCTGAAGAGTAATTTTTGGATTTTAGTTACTCAGCTCATAACTAACAGTTTTTTCTTTCCACTGCCCTGTCGCCTGTCACCTGTAGCCTGTTGCCTGTTGCCTGTTGCCCGTCGCCTGTTGCCTGTTGCCCATCGCCTGTCGCCTGTTGCCTTGATTTGTATTTAACAATATAAAAAAATCTGCTCTTCACCTGTTTCCTTATAAAATAATATGCATTACCTTCATACCCGAATTTTCTTAACCTTTTTAAATTTGAATTGATTAACAAATTCAGGTTCCTTATTCTATAATATTGAGTTTCAATTAAATAATTATATTTATGAAAAATTCCATTTTGCTTCTGTTACTGTTTTTGTCATTGAACCTGAGCGCTCAGAATTATCAGTCCAATTGGGAATCGCTCGATAAGAGGCCCGTCCCACAATGGTTTGAAGATTCCAAATTTGGGATTTTTATTCACTGGGGTGTTTATTCTGTTCCTGCATGGGGACCAACAGGTGACAGTATTGGAGTTTACGATAAGTATGCAGAGTGGTATTGGAGTAAATTGATTCAGCCCGGTAAGGTTCAGAAATACTTTAAGGAATTTCACCTGAAGACATACGGGCCAAATTTCAGATACCAGGATTTTGCCCCAATGTTCAAAGCTGAACTTTTCAACCCTGATCAATGGGCTGAACTTTTCAAAGAATCCGGAGCAAAGTATATTGTACTCACATCAAAACATCATGAAGGATTTACACTTTGGCCAAGCGCCCAGAGCTGGAACTGGAACAGCGTTGATATTGGTCCGCATCGCGACCTGTGTGGTGATCTTACAACTGCCGTGAAGAAACAGGGTCTTCATATGGGGTTTTACTATTCTCTTTATGAATGGTTTAATCCAATTTATAAAACCGACTTAAACAGCTATGTTAATAATCACATGATTCCACAGATGAAGGACCTTGTAACCCGTTACACTCCTGATATTTTATGGACCGATGGGGAATGGGATAAACCAAGCAAAGAGTGGAAGAGTGAAGAGTTTCTTGCATGGCTGTATAATGATTCTCCGGTCAGGCAGAACATCGTGGTAAATGACAGATGGGGAAGTGAGACGAGAAGTAAACATGGAGGTATTTACACTACTGAATATGGACTTATAGGCGACAATGAAGGAATTGACAATTCTGTTCCTCATCCATGGGAAGAGTGCAGGGGTATTGGAACATCTTTCGGCTTTAACAGGACTGAGAACCTTAATGATTATTCTACAGCTGAAAATCTTATTAAACTGCTGGTTTCCACGGTCTCTGCAGGAGGTAATCTTCTGCTTGATATTGGCCCTGCTGCTGATGGGACAATTCCTGTAATTATGCAGCAACGACTCCTCGAAATTGGTAAATGGCTGAAAACTAACGGTGAGGCAATTTATGGTACTCGCGCATTCATTAAAAGTAAAAAAGAGGAAGCTATAAACTCAGAAACAAATAAGTCAATCTTTTTTACCCAAAAGAATAAAGATATTTATATAATCTGCCTCGATTGGCCAAAAGGTAATATTGTATTGAAGGGTTTAAAGGCTGCTGACAAAATTATGATAAGGATGGTTGGAACAGACAGGACATTTTCAGCAAAGGAAGCCGGGGGCAATTTGACTATTACACCTCCTGCCCTTACGCCTGATGATAACCAGCCGGCTTATGTATTTAAGATCAGTAATGTTTTGAAATAATTTGTAAAAACAGACTGACCTCCATTGATTGATTAATTAGCGCCATGAAAAGAAACTCTTTCTGTCTTTTATTCTTATTATTCATTTTTACCGGGTCAGGCCTGAAAGGAATCTCTTATGTTGATTCTGAACAAACCACTTTTAGCCTGAACCAATCAGACACAATTAAGGAGGACCAGGCCCTTTATAATGGAAGGATATGGAAAAATCTTTATTACAATGTTCAGGAAGATCAATTTCTTTTTTCCAGAATGTTTTTACCCGGATCATTGACAATCAGGGGTAAAACATTTAAAAATATCAGTATTATGTATGATATATATAAAGATGAAATTCTTACTCCCATCTACCCTGGAGGAATACTGCAACTGAATAAAGAAATGGTTGACAGCTTTTCTATATCTTTTCAAAATAAAACACATCAGTTCATCAGGATACCGGAGGATAGTTTGAAAGAATTCAGAGGTTATTTTAATGTTATATATAAAGGAAAAACTGCTCTCTACGTCAAGTATAATAAAAAAATTGACAAGCTCGGAGTTGAAGGAAAGTATGATAAGTTTTATCAGGTAAGCCGTATCTATTTCATGAAAGACAACATAGTACATCTGATAACAAATAAAAGTGATTTACTTAAGGTTTTAAATGAAGACAAGGCACAAATCAAAGATTTTATCAGAAAGAATAAGTTAGCGATTTCAAAGAATGATCCGGAGAGTTTTATACCGGTTACCCGCTATTTTGATACTTTAAGTCATTAGATCTGTTAGGGGCAAGCGTAAAAAACAGTGCAGCAGACAGATAAGTGCAAGTTTGACAGGAATGAAATATGGAATTTGCTGACAATTCGAAAAATACTTATTCACAAATTTGACTAATTTTAGATTTTAAAATTAACCCATTTAAAGATGACCATAAATCTATCATCTATACGCGATAATAAGAACCAGGGGTCAGTTGGACAGTTTCTTAAAGACAACATCAAATCTGATTCAGATTTATCTATAGTTTCAGCATACTTTACAATCTATGCATACAATCAACTTAAAGGAAACCTGGACTCTATTAAAAAATAGAATAGATTAGATATGGCAAAAAGTAAAACCATTAATGTTAAAGGAGCTGAAATAAAAATCATTCAGACTAATAATACCGATTATATATCTCTTACGGATATGGTAAAAGGATTTGGTGATGATACCATGATTTATAGTTGGATGCGAAACCGCAACACACTTGAATTCATAGGCATTTGGGAAGAAATGTATAATCCGGATTTTAAAGGTAACGAATTCGTTACCTTTAAAACTAAAGCCGGGTTAAACAGTTTTAACCTAACTCCCCGGAAATGGATTGATGCAACATGTGCTATTGGAATAATTTCTAAACCAGGCAGATACGGTGGTGGTACTTTTGCCCATAAAGATATAGCTTTTGAATTCGGTAGCTGGTTAAGCCCTGAATTCAAATTGTATCTTATCAAAGAATTCCAACGCCTTAAAGAGGATGAAAACGACCGGCTTAAATTAGACTGGAACCTTCAACGAACGCTTGCCAAAGTAAATTACCATATTCATACCGATGCAATAAAAGAAAACCTCATCCCTGCTGAATTAACTAAACAACAAATCAGTTTTGTTTATGCCAGCGAAGCCGATTTGCTGAATATGGCATTATTTGGAAAAACTGCGCTGCAATGGAGAAATGAAAATCCAGGTACAGAAGGTAATATCAGAGATATGGCAACTATTGAACAGCTTGTTGTCCTTTCAAATATGGAAAGCATTAATGCAGTATTGATTCATCAGGGTTTGCAGCAAAGCGAACGATTGATGCAATTAAACAGAATCGCTATTACTCAAATGGGATCATTGGATGGGATTAAAAACCTGAAGAAACTTTAATGAAGCCAAAGATTCTTATCTGTTTATTATTGCTGACTTTATCCTTCCAGATTGAGGCTCAGGAGAAACAGAGGATACCTGCCAATTATAAGGATATGTCTTTTAAAGAATTTGTTTTAGCCACCGAAGCCATGGCGAAAGTAAAATTCTTTTATAAAGAGGAATGGGTGACCGGTTTGAAGTTGGGTGACTATCGGGGAAGTATTACATTACCGGATGTGCTTGATAACCTTTTTCGCGGAACCTCCATATACTATTATATTGATAAATTTGGAAATGTGGTACTGACAAAATCTTATGCAGTTAAGATTTCAGACAAGCCGGTTGAAAAAGAAACCAACTTCATTCCACCTTCAGATTATGCCAGTTCCGGAGAAAACCAAAAGATGACAGGAAATACTTTGGTAGAAATCGGGAATCCTGCTGAAAAAAATAACCCCGGGAATGTTATTATCTCCGGATACATCAATAACAAAGACACAAAAGAGCCCGTAGCCGGAGTAACAGTCTTCATTCAGAAACTCTCGGTTGGTACAATCTCTAACGAATTTGGATTTTACACACTTACTTTACCTCGCGGAATTCACATGCTCCAGTTTTCATTTATCGGGATGAGAGAAAAAACGATTAACCTGAATCTTTATGGAACCGGAGAAATAAATGTCGGGATGAACAGTATGCTCATACCGCTGAAAGAGACAGTTGTTTCCGCTCAGAAAAATATGACACTTCAACGATTTGAGGTTGGCGCTGAAAAGATCAATATTACATCATTCAGATTGTTACCTACATCCATGGGCGAATCAGACATTATAAAAGGTGTCCTCTTGATCCCCGGTGTACAATCGGTTGGAGAAGGTTCCGCGGGTTTTAACGTCAGAGGGGGTTCGGCTGACCAGAACCTTATTCTTTTATACGGGGCTCCCATCTACAACTCATCTCATTTTTTTGGATTCTTTTCAGCAGTTAATTCCGATATAATTAAAGATGTTACTTTATATAAAGGCGGTATTCCCAGCCGGTATGGAGGAAGGATATCTTCGGTACTTGATATCGGAACAACTGAAGGAAACAAGAAAAAATTTGCCTGTAATGCCGGTATTAGTCCGATAACAACACATGTCATGGTGGAAGGCCCATTGATAAAAGATACCTTAAGCTATATCCTTACCGGGCGCACCACTTACTCGAACTGGATTTTTGGTTTGATCGAGAATGCCGATCTACACGACAGCCGGGCATCATTCTATGATCTCAACGGAAAGGTAACTTATGATTTAAATAAAAACAATAAAATAGAGATTACCTCTTATTTTAGTCACGATGCTTTCCGGTTAAGTTCCGACTCAGTTTATAGTTATAACAACAATATTTTTGCTTTACGTTGGCGCCATTTTTTCAATAACAGGTTTTTTTCAGTTCTTTCATTGAATAATAGCTTTTATAAATACGATATATCAAATCATAAGTTTAATAAAGAGGCATTTGACCTGTCTCATAAAATAAACAGTACCGGTTTAAAAGCAGATTTTAACTGGTTTCTTGGGAGAAATGAAATAAATTTTGGACTTGATCTTAACAGGTATAATGTAATGCCTGGCAGCTACACACCACCAAACGATTCATCACTAGTTATTCCACATTTTATTGATAAGGAGAGAGCATGGGAAGGAGCATTATATATAGATGATAAATTTGTTCTTACAAATTTTATCTCGATTAATGTTGGGATGAGATTATCATCATATTTTTCTTTTGGCCCCGGGTTGGTTATGGTTTATAGCCCCGATTACTCAAAAAGCAGATCGACTATTACTGATACCCTTAACTTTAAACAGGGAGAGATTTCGAGCAAATATGCCGGCCCGGAACTAAGGATCTCATTGAATTTCAGGATTTCAGACAAGAACTCACTAAAAATCAATTACAACAGGACCAGGCAATACCTTCATCTCCTGTCAAATTCAACCTCAATTTCTCCAACGGACACCTGGAAATTAAGTGATTATTACCTCAAACCTCAGATTGGCGACCAGTTTGCCCTTGGCTTCTACAAAATGCTGTTTAACAGTAATTACGAAGCTTCTGCTGAGGTATATTATAAAGGAATTAAGGATATGGTTGACTTTAAGGGAGGTACAAACCTGGTAATGAATGAGAACATTGAAGAAGACATTGTTAATGTGAAGGGGAAAGCTTATGGCCTGGAACTGATATTTAAAAAGACAGAAGGCAAGCTCCGTTATAGTGTAGGTTATACGTATGCAAGGACCTTTATTAAGAGCATAAGTAGCTTCAGCGAAGAGATTGTAAATTCAGGTAAATGGTTCCCGGCTAATTTTGATAAACCAAATGATCTGGTTGTTACGCTTAATTATTTTTTCTCACGCCGCTACAGTTTCTCTTCAAACTATACATGGAGCACAGGACGTCCAATAACCTTTCCTGTTGCTACTTATATTATGTATGATGATATTCTGGTGCATTATTCGGACCGGAATAAATACAGGATTCCTGATTATGCGCGACTTGATCTTTCTTTCAAAGTAAGCGGAAACCTCAGATCACGTAAAATTGCCCATCCAAACTGGACATTCTCAGTTTATAATGTGTTTGGAAGGCAAAATGTTTATTCAATCTATTTTAAGAAGGAGGGAGAACTTGTTAAGGGTTACAAATTGTCGGTGTTTGGCAGGGCCATCCCATCTGTAACTTTTAGTTTTGACTTTTAAATTTGATATAAAACTGCATATATGCAAAAAGTCATTGATTTTAATTCTACTTTGACAGATATGAAAAACCGTCCTGTATTTACCCTTCATCCCCAAGGGGAACAGTCCGGTTTTTCAGCTTTCACCCCTTCTTCGCTTTCGCGAAGCTTCAGCGAAGCAAAGGGGGCCGGGGTAAAAAAGCTGAAAAACCTGGTTGGATTTTAATCTGTCAAAGTAGAATTAAAGCGATTTAGAATATAAGATATGGACATTAAACCTATTCAACAATTTATATTATTTGTTTTTCTTCTTATTATAAACAGTTGTGTTACTGAGTTTATACCTCAAATTGATGAGGAAAAGGAACTGATGGTTGTTCAGGGATTATTAGCTGATCAGGGTGCCCCGGTCTCAATTAAACTTTCAACATCACTTCCACTTGGTCAAAAAAGTGAAGCAAAGCCACTTAGCGGATGCAATGTATTTATTACGGATGATGCAGGGGGTAGTTTTTTGTTAAGTGAGACGGACCCCGGACTCTATGTTACCCTTTTCCATGGGAATGTAGGCAGGTACTATACCTTGCATATAAGAACCGGCGCTTCGAGAAATAATTTTACTTATGAGTCATTTCCCATGAAGATGAAACCTGTCCCTCCGATTGACAGCCTTTACTATGAAAAAATCGTCACCAGGGAAAGCGTTGGGTACATTAAAGGAATTGAGGAATGCCAGATATACCTGGACACTCACGATCCTGAAAATAATTCCAGGTTATACAGATGGGATTACTCAGAGACCTGGGTGCTCAGGCTTCCTTTCGATATTCCAAACCAGACTTGCTGGATTTCAAATAATTCGAAAAACATTTATATTGCAAGCACTGAAGCCATCAGTGACAACAGGATAACGCGTCATCCCATAACTTATATTTCAAATGTAACAGACAGACTGAAAACAAAATATAGCATTTTGGTAAATCAATATTCCCTGAATGAAGACGAATACAATTACTGGGAGAAATTACAAAAACTTACCGAACAGGTAGGTGGCCTTTATGATATAATTCCTGCTTCTATTCCAAGTAATATTATGTGTATTGAGAATCCGGATGAAAAGGTTTTGGGTTATTTCAGTGTTTCGGCAACTTCGTCTAAAAGGATTTTCATTAAAGATAAATTTGAAGGTATTATTGATCAATATGCCGACTGTGCTTCAGACACACTTTTAGACGGACCTGATTATATTGAGGGTTTGGGAATTTCTGTATGGACGCTTTTTGATATTAAACCTTCTCCGTTTAGTGGAAAACCACGCGTCAGAATATTAACAGAGACCAGGGGATGCGCGGATTGTACTGTGCGCGGAACAACAAGAAAGCCTGATTTCTGGAAAGATGACAAATAGTAAATTATAGATGAAAGAATTTTAAATGATAAATAAAGCACACACAACGATTATTTTTTTAATCAACTTCATTTTCCTGCAAACGATTCATGGCCAGGTAAAGATGAATGTTCCGGAATATCTTAGTCAACGGTTTATTAAATATTGTGAATCTGTTCCAAGAGAGGAAATATTTGTCCACACCGACAGGAAAGAATATATTGCCGGGGAAGATCTATGGTTTAATTTCTATCTGATAGACAGACAAAGTTTCAAGCCTTCATTAAACAGCAGGATTGCATATTTTGAACTGCTGAATAGCGAAAACAGGCCGGTCGTTCAAAAGAGGATCCTTATTAATAAAGGTTTTGGTTCCGGGCAAATCGTATTACCCGACACTTTAAGTACAGGAAAATATACAATAAGGGTATATACCAGATGGATGAGAAACTTCCTTCCGGTAAATTGTTTTATGAAAGAAATAAGGGTTTATAGCAGTTTAAGTAACAAAAACTTTACAGATAATTCAGATAATAATTTCAATGGGGGAATTAGTAACGCAAACATCGCTGATAATGGTTATAAAGGGCTGACTTTAAAAGTAAATAATCTTAAAGCTGATACTCTTGAAATACTGGTTAATACCGATATTCGTTACCGTTCTGAAAATCGCAATATCATTTATCTTTTTATTCAGACACATGGGAACATCAACCATATAAGCAGTGAAAAGATGACCGGGGAAACAACAAAGATTAATGTTCCAAAGGCTTTGCTGAGTCCAGGGATTAATCAGATAACAATATTTAATGCAAAGGGTGAACCTGTTGGTGAAAGATTTATTTATTCCCCGTTCAGGGAAAAGAAATTTCTGACTCTTCATTCGATTGATAGTTGCAATAAAAGGAGTAAAATTTCCCTTGAAATTGAGCTTGGCAATGAATTATCCACACAATTGGACTCAACAAATCTGAGTATATCGGTTGCTCCCCGTACAAATGACCCGGGAATCATTGACATGAATGATTATATGGTATTTGGGACAGAGTATGGATTACTACCTATGAATACAATTACTGGTAGAAAAATTGGAGAGCTTCCTCCTGAAGTCCTGGATAGTATTCTTATAAATGTCAGAAGCAATTGGATAAACTGGGCGCAAATATTATCCGGCGATACGCCTCATTTTAAGTACCCGATGGAAAAAGAAGATCATCTACTTCTGGGAAAACTATTAACAAGTGATCAGAAAGCAGTAGGTTCTGATGAGATTATTTTGCTGTGTACACCTGGTAAAGAGGCCGGATTTCAATATGCCGGAACAGATGATGAAGGGAATTTCAGCTTCAATATTCATATCGATGAAGGGGTTAAAGATTTAATAATCATGCCGGATGATATTAAAAAAAATTATAAAATTATTATTGAATCATCATTTTCTGATCAATATCTTCAGTCTGAAATATCGGTTGATTCGACCCAAAGACCAATACCTCCATATATTTCAGATTGGAGTGTAAACTATCAGGTGAAGACGATTTATGGAGTTTCTTCCCATGGAGGCCCTTTGAATCCGGTTTTTCCACCGTTAAAACCAATGAGATTCTATGGGAAGCCTGATATAGAACTGATTATGGCAGATTACATTAAACTGCCGGTTATGCATGAGGTCTTTTTTGAACTTTTACCTCATGTTTCTCTGAAAAAGAAAAAGTCAAAATATGAAATATCCATAGCTGATCGTGTTGATGACAGCCGATATGTTACATCACCATGTTTATTGATAGATGGTGTAATAATAAATGACCCATCATCAATAGCTAATCTTGATCCTGAAATTGTTGAAAAAATTGATGTTATTAAGGAAAAATATTTAGTTGGAAGTTATCCTTTCTTCGGCATAGTAAATGTAATTACAAAATCAGGCGATTATAGTTGTGTTTCACTTCCTGACTACATGATCAGACTGCCTTACAGAGTAATAGATCGGGTATGGTCGTTTGCGTCTCCTGATTATTCATCTGCTGAAACTATGAATAGCCGGATTCCCGATTTCAGAAATACTCTTTATTGGAATCCGGCTGTTAAACCGGATAAAAGCGGTAAGGCAAGAATAGAGTTCTGGTCTTCAGATGTTGTTTCTGACTATGAAATTAATGTACAGGGAATTACTTTGGAAGGGAAACTAATATCCGCTAAAAAATTCATAAGGGTGGAATAGATAATTACACTCTGAATTTTAGGAGCTTCCAACTTTTTAATTAACTTTACGAACTTTTCATAACAATTAATAATACCTAAACAATAAACCCAATGAAAAATATTCTTTTCTTTTTAGCGGTTGCATTAGCTTCATTATCAATTACATCGTGCAAAGTTGAGACCAAAACTGAAGCTGTACAAAAAACTGATCTTTCTGAATTTCTCGGACAATGGACTATTGATATTAAGGGCGGTGGTGTTGGCTGGCTTGAAGTACGACAGGAACAAAACTATCTTGATGCTGACCTGTTGTGGGGAGGCGGGAGTGTATTACCGGTTTCAAATGTTTTTCTTGCAAAAGACCAGGTTTTGATAGTTCAGCAATCAAATAATGTTGTTCGCTCCAGGGACGAAAACAATGCTCCCGTCCACACGCAGACAATAACCAACTGGCTGGAAATAGCAAAAAAAGGAGGCAATATTACCGGGTTCCTCTTGAATCCCCGCGATAATGGGAAAGGAGTTGATTCAACTTCATTTACCGGGTCAAAACTGGCTCCTCCTCCTCCGGCACCGGATATGGCAAAACTTAAGTTCGGATCACCTGTCACATTATTTAACGGCAAAGACCTTACAGGATGGAAACTGATTAACGAAAATCAGAAGAATGGTTTCACGGTTGCTGATGGAGTATTATCAAATAATCCTGTCCAGACAGAAGGAGCGCCACATATCAGTTATGGGAATCTCAGAACAAAACAGGTATTTGAGGATTTTAATCTTAAGATCGAAGTTAATGTTCCTGAAGGAAGCAACAGCGGTATTTATCTTCGCGGTCTGTATCCATGAACTTAAATTCAAGTTCACGCGGCATAC
>JBAXXU010000117.1:0-12688 GCA_037127735.1 Bacteroidota bacterium | reverse complement strand
AACCTCCCAAAGCTGCGGATGTTCCACTTTGGCAAATTGCTGTCATAGCTGATCCAACACTTACGGTGGGGTTTGGATTTACAACAATCTCTTTCATAGCAAAAGTAGGGGTACACAATCCTCCGATGCCAGTCAGCGTTAAAGTTACAGGTGAGGTTGAATTAGATGCCGCTATATAAGTTGTAATATCTGGTGTAGCACCATCATTATCTATAAATGTTCCACCCGCTTCTCCATCTGACCATACAGCGCTTGTTGCATCGCTCCCACTTGGAATAGAACCTCCCAAAGCCGCTGTAGTGCCTCCCTGACAAATAGCTGTCATTTCTGGGCCAACATCGACACACTGACCTGTTACCTTACCTGCAAACAACGTCAGAGTTAATAATATTACAAAAAATTGCCTCATCATGTTCATTTTTCCCCGGAGTTATTCCCGGCTTCACCTATTAGTTTGTTTCTCAAAATCTGAATTCAAATAGTTGAAAATAGTATTCTAAATTTTGTATGCAAATCAATGTATATCTTTCACTTACGTGGCTTTCGAAAGAGTAAAAAGAACCTGTTGAATTGAAAATATCTTATCGTCCGAATAAGCCTTCGCCCCGTCAGTCACACAGAAGAAGACTAACAAGATGCTTATTCTTAATATCTGTAACAGGCCCCTTTTAAGAACTATACATTACTGATTCAACCTTTGGATTGATACTTTCGCTCAGAAACATACCGAGAAAAAGGGTTCAATAGAATGTTAAGCTCAGCCTTTCAATAATGACTACAAATATACGGATTGTGCAAATAAGAAACCCCTTTTTTTTGACCAACTGCAAGAATCAATCGGTAAATAGCGCTATTTTGGAAATATCGCTTTTCCCTATTTTAAATTTTGGCAATATTTTGTTATGGCAACATGAAAACGAGATCTTTTACTTCAATTCCAATGTATCCGATCTGTGGTGAATTCATCGATTCAAACTCTGTGAACATTTGAACATTCGAGTTTTGAACTAAGAAAATAACTCCAATCCTGATTTCGCTATTCGTTTGTTGGTTGCTCTTAATTCATTTTTATCTGACTATTCTTTTTGTGGACATATCGTCATATACTGATGACTACTTAATAGCTGCCATCCACGCGTGTGCCATCAGCTGGGCGCCGGCAAGCGTTGGATGAACGCCATCGCCTGTCCAGTAAGCGCCTGGAGCCTGTTTCTGTGCCTCGTCATAGATTTTCTGATAAGGGACAAAAGTGGCCCCGAACTGTGCAGCAATTTCTAATGCCGCCTTCTGATAACCGTAGAATTCCGGATACCATTTGTCATCAACGGCTTTAACACCGGGTACTGCAAATGGCTCACAGATAATGAGTTTAATATCGGGCAGCGCCTTTTTTGTTCTTTCAAGAAGTGCGATATAATCATTCCTGTAGATTTCAACGGTGCCATTATATTCTCCGTTCAGCTTATGCCATATATCATTAACACCGATAAGGATACTTAATATATCAGGTTTAATTTCAAGACAATCTTTATCCCAACGTTCAGCAAGCTGATAAACTTTATTTCCTGAGATTCCTTTATTAAATATTTTCAGATCAAGAGAGGCATATTTTTCAAGTAATGTGGCACCCACCAACATCGGGTAGCCCGATCCAAGCGCTCTCGCATTGTTAAAAGAACTATCTTCTTTGTTTCTGCCGGAGTCAGTAATTGAATCTCCCTGGAAAAGAATGACATTATTCTTCATTAGGGTATTTTTCTTACCCCCTTTTGATACCATAGTCGCGGACAATATTTCCGGGATACATACTGCCATTAATCCGCCTAAAGCGGCTTTTTTAATGAAACCGCGTCTGTTGTTGTATTGATTTTCCATTTTCTTTAGTTTAAAATTTAATATTTTAAGAGTATCGGGGATCATACACATATATCCATTGATTTTCTTCGTTTACCCCGACCCCATGGGGAGCGAAGAAAATCAATTTACTCCCCCCTAGCCTTCGCGTAGCCGCTACGGCAGAGCAAGGTTGGGGCTGGGGTAAATAAATTGATTTTCAAGCGATTTAGTCAACCGGCATTTAATACTTCTTATTAAATTCATCTGAATAACCATTAATCTCGGAATCTGTTAAATGAGTTCCCGAATTAACGATTACTCTGTATCTGAATGTTGCGGATTTACCGGCAGATATGGCAAAATTAAATACCTCTTTCCCTTTTGTGAAATCACTCCGTCCAAATGGATTGGCCGAGAATAATCCATATCCGCGCGCGTGCCAGTGGGTCGGGTACCCGGGGTTTTTCGGGTGGTCGCAAATCACAAGTGATATTTTTTCATCTCTGATATTACCGAAAAGATCCATCCATTTTGCACGCGTTCCCCATACAGATTCTCCGCTGACTCCTTCACTGCTTCTGTAGTTTCCGCTGACGCCTTCGTTCTTAGTGTTCTTTTCCTTTGAGGGATTGCCATTGGCATCCAGCAGGATAACACCCTCACCGGAAGGTAATTCCAACTGACGGGCAACACGGATAGCAAACATACCTTCTTTTGTATCTTTCCAGAGAATAGTTGTATCAACAGCTGTCAAAGTCGTGATCCGGTCAATTATGCGGGTATTCCCTTTTGCTATGAAGTGGTATTCTGATTTCTCTGACATAAGCTCTTTTCCCTTTGGATCGAGCCAGCTTTCAAATGAAACAAACGAACCTTCACCTGCTCCTCCTCTTAACTTTTCAATCTTCAGATGTCTGATCTCACCACCATTGGGCTCCTTTACCCCTCTGTAACCGTTACCCCAGAAATCAAAGCCGTTTACATTTCCATAGGTGAACCAGATACCGACCTGGTGGATATGGTCATTCTGCTCACCCTCTCTTGGCTTTAAAGGAAATCCTCTTGTTATCTCAGTTCCTTTTGAAGTGAAAACAGGGTATAGTATCGGTTTATAAACATTATCCGGCCGGCAGAAAGATGTAAATAACTCTCCGTCAATCAGTATGTCAACCTTCTTTTCATTCTCTTTTATAATAAATGAAACAGTTGGAAGCAGATCCTTATCCGGCAGGCTTATGACCCTTACTGACAAGACATCAGATGATGGGGAGTCAGCTTCGGGAGCCTGACTGAAAACAAGGGTACTTATGAACAGAAAAATAAACATGAATAATGAGATTCTCTTCATTTCAGGAAAATTTAAAGGGTTAAAGGTAAAGTAACTTTTATGTAACTACTTCTTTATTTCTTGAACTCATCTGCTATACCGCATCAGGAACAATATAAGGTTTTCGATATTCCCTTGTTAACATTATATCGGCTTCAGCATCTTTCACAAATTTTTCCTTTTCACCGTCAAACCTTAACTCCCTGCCAAGCCGGTAAGAAATATTTGCCAGAAGCGGGAGAGTTGATGAATAGAATCCATCATTGATGTCGCAATGAAGGGCCTCGTTGTTTCCTGCCCTTATCGCGTCAATAAAATTGGCATAATGATCTGCTCCGCCCGGTGCAGCGAGGTAGGTCGGGTCAACAGGTTTCTTTTCGCTTGTTGCAGAACCTGCAAATGGCTCTTTTTCTCTTTTGCGAAAAGCTTTCCAGGTATCTCCGTCAAGCTCGAGGTAACCCTCTGTACCATAAAACATGTTCCCTATTCTGATGCCGAGGCTTGATTCATCGTTTGTATATCGGCCCCTGGTTTCAAACTCAAGTATCTTTCCATCGCTGTATTTGAATAAGGAAGTCTGTGTATTAGGCGTTTCCTGGGCACACTCGGCAGGGTTAATACCAAAAATACCACCCGAGGAATACACTGACACCGGATGATCCTTTTTATTAAGGCCCCAGCGCGCAATATCGAACTGATGTGGTCCCTGGTTGCCGGTATCGCCGTTTCCGGTATCCCAGAACCAGTGCCAGTTATAATGAACCCGTTTTTCATTATAGGGACGATTTGGGGCAGGTCCCAGCCAACGATCATAATGAAGTGTGGCAGGGGGTGTGCTGTCTTTTGCAATACCAAATGAATCACGCGGTTTATAACAAAGTCCTTTCGCCATATATATATCGCCGATTCCGCCATCATGCAGGAATTTGATTGCTTCCATAACACCGGCAATTGAACGGTTCTGACATCCGGTCTGAACGCGTACATTATACTTGCGTGAAGCTTCAATCATTTTCCTTCCTTCAAAAATATTATGACAGGCAGGCTTTTCAATATACACATGTTTTCCTGCCTGACAGGCCCAGATCGTTCCAAGTGCATGCCAATGGTTGGGAACAGCAAAAGAAACTGCGTGTATCTCCTTATCATCAAACACTTTACGCATATCCCATTCTGTAACAGGTTTAACACCGGTTTTATCAAATACAATTTTTGACTTTTCTGCAAAATATTGCTCATCAACATCACATAGTGTCTTTAATATGACATTACGATTTTCTGTCAGCGCTAACCAACTGTTAATGTGTGTGCCTCCCTGTCCGCGAATACCAATAACTGCTAAATTGATCCGGTCGTTAGAACCGATGATCGAAGCATACGACCTGGAACAGAATCCCATACCACCAATGGCTATTCCGGCAGTTCCTAAAATACTTTTCTTAATGAATTCTCTTCTTTTTGTCATTTTGGGTTTATTTTAAATAATGAAGAATTTATAATCTTTTTACGGTCAATATTTTAATTTTTATATTCTATTATTCATAAACTTTGTGAGCCTTTGTGTATCCCGATAGCTATGAGTTTTTTTATTGCAGTCAGAAGTATCTTTTCTGATTCCGCTGTAACTCCCTAAGCATCGCCGGCTTCATATCCTCCCTCTTTGTAAGCGATACCGGTTTTTGAGTTTACTGTTCAGGTTTAGACCGTATCACTTTCGTGTTCCCGCCTTTCTCCAGTAATATATCTACGGGCCGGTTTGTTTTCCATGAACCATCGGTGAAATCGGGCACATCTACAGAGTTTGAACGACCGGCTACCGACTTTTCACTAAGCGGCGCTATTGAGCTCCAAAGAGCTGCATCATAACAGTCCTGATCAAGAGGCAGTCCGTTGCGAAGGCAATCAATTAAACGCCAATCTTCAAGAAAGTCCATTCCGCCGTGGCCACCAACCTGCTTAGCCAATTCACCAACCTTTTTAACAATTGCAGGTGCATATTTTTCTTCCAACGCTTTCATCTCCTCATCTGAAACCCATTCATCTCCGATAGAAATTTTCGCCGGCAACGGATATTTCAGAGCAGCAGCCTTTGTTCCGCTTATTTTATGAATTCTTGAATACACATTGGGTGATGTTACATCGTGCTGGATCATTATTGTTCTCCCTTTATTTGTACCTATTGTTGTGGTAGTTATGTTTCCCCTGTATGGATTATCCACAAATGTTTTAAAGGAATCATCGGTGGCAGCCAGTTCTTTAGCTTTATTGTTCATCTGGAAATCCTTACTCATGACAGACACCAGGAAAACCATTTTATCGCCTCTGTTAATATCCATCACCTGACATACCGGTCCTAAACCGTGAGTCGGGTAGAGATTGCCCCTCCTGGCGGCATTTTCTCTGAGACGCCACATATTCCAGTAGCCATCTTTGCTAAAATTACTCTCAAGAAGATTATGTAAATAAGCACCTTCGCCATGCACGATTTCCCCAAAGAAACCCTGCCTGGCCATATTCAGAGTCAGTAACTCAAAGAAGTCATAACAACAGTTTTCCATCATCATGCAATGCTTAAGGTTCTTCTCTGATGCTTCAACAAGTTGCCAGCATTCCTCCAGAGTATTAGCTGCAGGAACTTCAATAGCAACATGTTTGCCATGTTCCATTGCATAAACAGCCATGGGAGTGTGCATATTCCATGGAGTACAGATATACACCAGATCTATATCATCGCGGTCGCATAACTTCTTCCATGCTTCTGCATCGCCAGAGTAGAGTGTTGGATTAAAGCCGGCAAACTCAATGTGCTTTCTGACTTTTTCGGTATTTTCAGGAACTATGTCACATAGGGCCTTGATGTCCACGCCCTCCATAAGACTCATATTCGACACATGTCCCGGCCCTCTGCTGCCAAGACCAATAAATCCAATACGAACTGTATCCAATTTAGGCGCATTGTAACCAGACATATTAAATTTCCGGATGCGCTGTTGCCTCGTGGACTGATCTGATTTGGATTTACCAATAACATTTTCACCCGATGTAAATCCCGGTAAAATATTCGCACCCACCAGGCATATCCCGGCAATTCCTGTACGCTTCAGAAATTCTCTGCGGTTGTTTTTTTGATTTTCCATATTCTATCTTGTTTATTATTACACTAGTGTCAATTTAAACTTATTATGTCGCAATTATATCGATTTCGGATTTCGGATTATTTTGAATTTTTATTTTGCTTGCTTCTCCGGCTTCTAATCCAACTTCTTTGGGCTAAAGCCCGTATGCGCGAGAGTATCCCTATCCGTCGGCTAAAGCCGATGGTAAGTTAAGTAAACGACAAATTTCTCCTAATCCTGAGTTAATCGCTCTTAAACAAAGAAACCATAAAAGAGCTACTTACAAACCAAGATTACTGAGATGTCAAAGAACTAAATCTTATATAGTTGAAAATCAATTATATTTAAGTGAACACTAGTGCAAAATGATACCTAATTGCATATCAAGGATTTTACCGGAATCATTGATTTCAGCAACAAATTTTGCACTCTTTGAATCAGGGGAAGTTTTTATTGTAAGAGGCATGTTATATTCTGAATGAGGTGCTAATTTTATTAACCCCTCCGGCAAACCCTCAATTGAGAATCCCTCCTGATTGATCTTAAGACTCAGGGAAATGTTTTTCTCCTTATCAGTCTTGTTCCCTATACTGATTTTTAATATTTTGGATTCACCAACTCCTATTTCAGGAGTTCCGTTATAATCGCAAATAAAAGAAAGACCGTCAGAATTTCGGGAGATTTTATAGGGAGACCTATTCCAGATACGTGAGAGTTCTATTGTATCGATGGCAAGAAGTTGTTTTTGATCTGAAAGGCCGGTTTTACCTGAAGTTATCTTAAGGGGAGATTGATAAAGATCTGCAACCTTTTTCTGAGCTGCAACTGTTTTATCTGTAAGAGCCTGCAAAGTTGCCGGCACATCAAATCCGGTAACAGCGACTGTTACAATTCCATCGCCGATCGGAGCCCTCCATTTTTCAGGAATAATTGCCGTGCCATAAATAATACCGAGAATTGAACCAAGCGTAGCTCCCGTGCAATCAGTATCATCGCCACAATTGACCGCGATGCATATAGATTTTCCAAAATCACCATCTCCATAAAGCCAGCCAATAATAGTGAAAGCTACATTTCGCGGAGCCTGAAACCAGCCAAGATCCTTGGTTGTAGTTATTACGGCTTCGCGAGCCTGCTGCCATGTTGTGCCGTTTTTCTTTGCCTCAACGGCAGTGTTCACAGCCTTTGCTACCAGGCAATCGCCCGGGATCATCGAGAGAGCAAACTGAATCAGTTTATCCCTGTCTTTTTCAATAAATGCCGCACTCTCGAGCGTAGCGGTAAATATTTCTGCAAAAGTGCCTTCGGTACAACCATGATCAACACAGGCATCATTCCAGGCAAATTGTGCAGCAAGCATCGGGTTGCCAGGTGCAAGACAGGCCCATATTTCGGAACGGATCCAGGCGCCGTTACTTGTCTTCCATTTCGCATTGTTATACTCGCCCGACAGCGGGGGCATAATACCTGAGCGCATATTAACTTTCCCAACGCCATATTCATTCCAATCAACCGGTACATACTTTAGCCAATATTCGCCAAGTGTATAAGCATCAACACTATAATTATTCTCTTCCATTGCTTTAAGCCAGAGGATCTGAAGATCGAGGTCATCATTGGCAGCCGGTTCACCTTCTTTTATCTTAGAATAGAAAGTCAGATCGTTCAGATCAGTTTTGCCTTCAAATGGCATCCCAAGGGTTCCTCCTATATTTTTCCCAAGCCAGCATGCATATACGCGGTCGCGAAATTCAGCCTCGTTGATAGTAGATTTGTTGGTCGCAGTTTTACAATGACTGAGAAAAATCATAATTGAAATTAAGATCAGTGTTTGTCTGAGTTTAAATAATTTGTTGTATATCATATAGTTAAATATTAAATGAAGAATCTTTCATTACCGGTCAACTGATTTCCCATATACTTCAATCCAGTCTAACCTGGAACAAGCATCACTGCTTCCGCCGGTCATCAAATCAGTGAATCCTATTTCATCAACCTTAGTAAGATCAACATCATTTACAGGTTTTACTTCAATAACTGACTTGATATTCAATGTGTACCAGTTGATATCCACAATATTAAATTCACGAACTCTCCAGTCTTTTGAAAGATCATCACTCTGGCTGCTTACTAACTAGGTCCCGTCAGCAAGCTTAAGGACAATATGGAGACACCTGACGCCACTTTGTTTCGATCTCCAGATGACTTTTGCATACCCGCTTAAATCAACGTATGATTTATTGTTTTTTAAAGTAACTGCCCAATTTCCTATGCAAGTACCCGACCAGATATAATATGGATCGTCCGGGGGAGTTTCGTGATGGCTTTTCTTAATGCTATCGCACCCGGTACCATATAATCCAAGAATAAGATCTTTATTTGCAACATGTTTCTGGGTAACAGGGGTTGCTGCCGGAATTTCTTTCCAGTCTTCCCTGAAAAACAAGGAAGGTCTGTACTGTGCTCTACAATGTGTAAATGGCACAAGAAAAACAGCAGAAATAAGACAAATGTATAACACAGTCTTAAAGCTATTTGGGAAAATCGACTTGATCATAATATTTAAACTTAAGCTAATTTATATCTATTCAAATAATTCTTGATAAAGTGATAAATTTACATGAATATTTCAGAACATAATTATTTTTCAGATTTAAGTATTATACTTCTCTTATTCATAAACTTTGTGAGCCTTTGTGTAATCCTTTGTGCGACTTAGTGTTTAATATTTTTTTACCACGAAGGTACACAAAGTACATCACAAAGTAACACAAAGGAAAAGAGCACTTAAAGTATATTTGTGAATAATTCAGGTTAACATGACATTGAGGAAACGCGTAATGTAATAAGATCAGCAATTTAAAAATACCTTAGAAACGATGGAGTGAAAGTTAATGGATTTAGAAAGGTAAATAAAAAGGTAAAATTATTCTGAAATGTGTACTAATATTTATATATTTGTGTACACATATAAAACGTAAATATTATGTATAAAAGAACGAATATAGAATTAGATGTTGACCTTGTAAAAAAGGCTATGGAAATAACTAATATTAATACAATAAGAGAGGTTGTTCATCATTCATTAATTGAATTAATAAGACTTGAGAAAAGAAGGGGTATTTTGAAATTCAGAGGTATGGTTAAGTGGGAAGGGAATTTAAATGAGTTGCGTACTAATGAATGAACCCCTATTAATTGATACAAGTATTTGGGTTGACTTTTTTAATGGTGTCGATTCTGATAATGTTAATGTTTTCAGTCACTATCTTGAAAACGATTTCCCAATATTCATTTGCCCTGTAATAATACAAGAAATATTACAAGGTATAAAAAGCAATAAAGAATACAGGCAAGTTAAAGATTGTTTGTTTGCATTAAATGTATTAAATGATGATTCAATAGAAGCAGCCCTCGGTGCGGTTAAAATATACAGAAAACTAAGAGAAAAAGGTATCACAATAAGAAAAAGTAATGATTGTTTGATAGCTTACTATGCTATAAAATATTCTTTAAAAATTCTCCATAGAGACAGGGATTTCGATAATATAATTAAGTATTACAATTAGTCTCAAAAAAAAACATAAATATATATCGTTATGATAAAATCGAAGTTATTAAGGAATATCTCCGGTTTGTCAATGGTTATCCCTCTCACATAGGCCGCGATGTTGTGAGCGTTATTGCAGGAATATGGTTTTTATAAAGAGTTATTCCACTTTACTGTTGTTATAGAATGGGCTTTGAGCCGTTGAATTGCCATTTTATTTCTCCATGATATTTTGCAGTCAGTTGCATCACCATTGTTTATTACGTTAAGAATAATGCTTCCATCGGTATTCTGAAAACCGGCAAAATTTAGCGATGATGAACCTCCTGTGCTATTAATACGATAAGCGCCGGGCCGTACAAATTTGCTGAAGTGTGCGAGATAAAAGTATAAACCCGTATATGTAACCTCTTTAGTATCTCTGTTAATAATGACTACGGGATGTTGCTGGTTTGGATCAGGATCGCCGTGTTCAGGCGAAACAAGCCATGGCCCGCCATTCTGATCGAGAATCATATTCCAGTATATCCAACCCGACACATAGCTTTTCATATCATTCATAATCATGTTCCCCCAGAATTCTCCATCAGAAAATTCATAAACAGGAGACTTTTTCGGTCCATCAGGAGGAAATAAAGTTCCTGTGACATAACAAACTTCTGTCATCCATATTGGTAAATCAGGAAACTTTTTGTGCAGTTCTGTAACAGTGGAAAACTTATCCCAGTCGTAACCATGAATAGTAAGTGAACTAATATGTTTTTTAACTTCGGGATCGTCAAGTACAGCCGGAAATTTCTGAAGCCCTTCGGGACGATTGCTGGTTTCGCCTAACTGTATTTTTGTAGATAATCCATCGGCCAGCAAACGAGGGGCAACGAAATTTTTTATCATTTCACCCATTACTTTATAGGTGACATTTGAATACCAGGGGTTATCAGCTTCATTAAAAAGGTTCAGATAGTTGATGGTAATCCCGTTATCAGCATAAGCCTTTAAATACGCGGAATAATATCTGGCCAAAGCGCGATAATATTCCGGTTTAATATGTTTTTCATCTTTCTTAAGACTATAATACATCCAGTCAGGAGCAAAATCCATTGGAGATTCAATTTCAAATTTACCAAACCTTGATGCCTCTTTGATAAAGCTAATCTTACCGTTGGACTGCAAATCTCTTTCAACAGTGAAATGTTCCATTAATGTGTCTCCGGGGGTGTCGTTGTAGGTGTACCAGGGGCCGGCAGAGGCAAAATCGCATGCCGCAACCGGTGACTTCATTAATGTAAACCCGGCGCCAGATTCAGGTTCAAAAAGCATTCTTAATACGCTATCCTTTTTATCAGCGTTAATAGAATTGAGACAGATCATACCTGCCTCCTCGAAAGTCGCCCCAAAACCGTCAATCTTTTGAAACCGGGTATTTTCATCTATCAATATTGCCTGAATTGAAGGCTCCTTGTCTGAAGTAAATGATATATCAGCCTGCCTCGTTAATCTGTCGCCATCCTGTGATGAACAATAAACAGTAATATCTATCTTTACCACCGCAGTACGAAATCCCTTTACTCCAGTTGTGGTTGAGATTTTAACCGGCTGATTGAATGTGGTATTGCATAACAACATAAAAACGATAATAATAAAAAACCTATTCGGCATCATCACATTTGGATGAAAATTTAATGCTGACAATTTTTGGTTCGAATTCATAATAAAATTATTTTATGGACGATAATGTTTCAATGCAAATACAGGGGTGTGAATCCCTTTCTGAAGATTTTGGGTTTTGGTTTAACAATTGTTATGCCTATTTCATCAAATATTCCGGTAGCAGTTGTAATACCTTCTAACGGACGAACAATTTTGGTGTCATCTGAATCCAACATTGTCATACCCAAGACAGATGGTTTTGCTATACTTCCTATTAATGCAGTTATTTCTGCCCTGTAAAGGAGCGCCGGTTGACCTGACAAATATTTATCGGCATCATTGCTTTCAGTTTTGTTTCCCTGATAATAATCGTTAAAATCACCGGCCAGGTTTACTTCGATCCAGCAAATCCATTTGCTGCCAGGGACTAAATTTGTTTTTGCAGTAAAATACCCTGGTTTTGGTGTTGCACCGGAATAAGCATCAACGTTTCCAGGCTTAGATTCTGTTTTTGTTTCCAATTTTTGAACATTAAACCATTTTGGCAAGGCCACCGGAACTTCAGCTTTCCCCTCCCAATCACCTTCTGCAGCGCGCCTGGTAACATATATTGTGCGTGTATTACCGGTTTCGGGGTCTTCGAGCCAGATAGCGAATGTGGGCGACTCTCCAAAGTTGGATTCCTTCACCAGTTTATCATTAATATGAATCCTGATCTGCAAATCTGTTTTGCCCCAGGTGTTACTATAGGCGTAAAGTATTATTCCTGAAATTGCTACCAGTACAAACCCAGAAACTTTAAATAAGACCTTCTTCATGTATGCGGATTAAATAGCGGTATAGTAGCTGTTTTTGGAAACTAAATCAACTCTAAATCCAACAATATTTTCAATCTCGTCAGCCAAATCAATAAATCTGATACCGATTTTGCCCTTGAATTCAACTATAATATCCAAATCACTATTGTCAGTATTCTACATCCGGGAAAAAGAACCAAAAATCGCCATAGTTTGTATTGGATAATCTCTAAACAATTGCTGTTTGTGATTACCTGAAATAAATTTTATTTCTGGTAATGTCCTCATTATCCAAAAGGTAACTAATCAGTACTTAAAGTGAGCTAAAGTTTAGAGTGCCTAAAGTAAAAAATCAGATGTTATTAACAATTTTGTTTACGAAATTAACATATTAAATTGTTATTTGGAAAGC
>JBAXXU010000116.1:0-12716 GCA_037127735.1 Bacteroidota bacterium | reverse complement strand
TGCACGTTTTGAAGAAATGCCTTTCAAATAGCAATTTAATATGTTAATTTCGTAGACTAAATTGTTAATAACACCTGATTTTTAACTTTAGGCACTCTAAACTTTAGCTCACTTTAAGTACTGATTAGTCCCTTTTTTTTTTAATTTTGGTAAGAACTAAAAAAAGAATAAAATGGAAGATAAAGAAAAATCGACATGGGAATCATTTAAAGTTACAAGTGACGAGATCCTCGACAAGGTTAAAGAGATCATAAAAGAAGGAAATGCCAGAAGGATAATAATCAAGAACCATGAGGATGAAACCATTATGGAGTTCCCTTTGACTATTGGCGCTATTGGTGCTGTCCTGGCGCCGTTGTTTGCCGCAATTGGTGCAATAGCAGCTCTGGCAACTAATTGTACAATTTTAGTTGAAAAAAAGACTGATGAAGAGGGGAAAGGAGAGAAATAAGCAAAAGAGTGGTTAGAAGGTTATCCATCTGTTCAGTATAGATTCAGTAGCAATAAACAGTAAAGCCTCGATACAGTTGTGTATCAAGACTTTAATTGTTTTAATTGTAGGTAAGGGACGTACTATTTTCAGATAACGCTCTTAATCAATTTATTACAACGACTCTGTCTTTACAGGTCTCGAATAATACTCCTCTCTGCTTACAACTGCTATTTCAAAGGTAAGCAATTTTCTATTTTAAATTATGAAATATAAATCAATTGGCATAAATTTGGGTGCAGTATTAATACGTGAATTAATTAATAATATACAGAGATTCCATAGGCGGTACATTATTTTATCCTGAGACAGTCGTAGAAATGCTGAGATTTATTCTTCATTATTAACTACTTACAGATCTAATTATATGTAAGATTATATTATCACTTTTTTCTAATTCAAAATCCTTTAGTGTTGTACCATCTTTTAGCTTCCATTCAGTCAATCAATTGGCATTTCGTCCTAATACTTTTCACCTAAAATTAACGAATTATCATTATTAAAGAAAGCCCCGGAGCTGATTTCGAGGGCTGTGAATGGCAACATTCCCATGATTGCATAAAATTAATTGTTCTTGAAAGTTAAATTAATAATGCTAGCTATTGACATTCCAAATAATTTGGCATAAATTTGATATTATGTTAATATTGAAAGGAGGATATATGTTAAACTGTTTCGTGAGAAATACAGCAGAGATTTCGTTACACAACAACTGTTCTTTTTTGTGCTGCACAATGAAGAAACTCTCTGGAATCGTGTTGCTTCTACTATCCTTTCTGGTGAGCGGATTCGGACAGGGCGTGGATGAGATGACTAGGATTAATCATTATGTTGGTAATTGGGGAGGCTATGCGAGTAAATCCAGCTCGATCTCGGGGTCTGTTGACATTACAAGCGCGTGGGTCGATATCGTTGCTAAAAAAACTACCTCAGGTGCAATCGAGTTGGTAGGAAATCCATGGGGAGTGAAGGCAGCCCTCAAATACGACAAGACTTCGGCAAGGTACCTCCTTAATTGGAGTGTTGATGGCTTTCCACCAGTAAAAGAACTACCTGTCCAATTCTCAGAGCCAGCAGGTTTTGCTGGCACCGTAAAGCTTATGGTCAATGGGAAAGAGGCTGAGGCCAAAGCCACAATTGAGGAAGAAAAGGACGGAGGGTCCAAATGGACTCTGGACATCACTCAGGGCAAGGATAAATGGGGCTTAAGGCTTAGTCTTGGCAGTGGAAAGTAGATTGAAGACACCCTTCAAGAGGCTGCGTTCGGTTAGACATTCATCTTTAGCAGAAATGCTAACACAGCCTTACAACCTTTAAAATAGATGCCCCCGGAGTTGATTTTCGAGGGCTCAAATTTCTACAATCTTATGTACTACTTACAATTAGCACCTTCACTTTGAATATTAATATCTTAGACGATCTCTCCATTGCAATTAATAATAAGACGCCCAACATAACGAATCACAGCAACTATTTTACCATCGTGTTTTAATAACAGCGGAAGGAGATAAAAAGAAATAGTAGCACCGAGCCCGCATATGAATCAGGTTCATAACCCATGCCGTATGAATAAAATTCATAAGATATTTCGTATGGATCTTTGCTAATTGCTCCATAAAGTACACCTCTTGCCCTGACGTGGTAAGTATCATTAGTAAAAGACTGATATTCAGTAACAGTACCAGATACGACTTTTTGCAGACAAGGTACTCCAAATGGGCCTGGACTTGGGGTAAATGTCCAATCCCTTGGTTGTGTTCCAATTACCTTTTGAGGAACAGCATTATTAGTCGAAAAGAACATAATAAAACACAGAACAATAATAAATTTGAGTGTTTTCATACATGAAAGATTTTAGATAATTAAAGAAGTCAGATATAGCAAATCCACGTTCCGGCAGTTCAGTGATTTTATTTCGTTTAACATCTTGTCGTATTCCATACCAGTTTTTCAAATCAGATGCTTTGAGTATCTTTGGTATACTAAATTGATCGTATGTTTTCTTTAGATCTTCCCTGATTTTTGTTGTAAATAAACAATATACTGGTACAATAATACTAATGTTTCTTTCCGTCTAACTCGTCTAAACTGCCCACCTATCGTAAACAATAGCACTAATGACACACTTAGCAGAATAACACCCGGATAATAAAAAGTCATACTGGCCCTAATTAAAATTATAATACTACAAATGAGCCCAATCAAACTTGAGATAAAAATTCCAGAATAGAATCTAGTTTGAGCTTCATGTGTTTGATAATAATCAAATGCTTCAGGGCATTCCATACTAAGAGTATCTTTCCAATAATTGAAAGCGTGGATTATATCGGATTCAGGAAGCCCCTCGATATCTGGAGTTTTGTTAATATCATGTTTTGTTGCTTTTGAAAGTTTGTTTAATCTCTTTATTGCTTTTTCTAATTCATTAGGATATGGGAAAGTATCTTTTTGAAATAATCTGGGAGGGGTCAAATATTCAGTAAAATAAACTGAATTTACCTGGATTGTGCTTCCTAAAATATAAGCAACATACAGAGTAAAAACAAAAGCGACAGGTTTGCTGGCAAAATCTATCAGAGTTTCCCAAACGAATTTCAAGGATATATCATTGTCAACAATTTTCTGAAATGTCAGAAATAAGGTAATACACAGATAAAATCCTGCAGGTAGAACAGCAAAGAAATCTACTTTACTTATTCTACTAATAATGTTTTGATTTGGCATTTCATTACTAATTAGGGAATGCTGTTCAAAGCTATGAAAATGACTGGAATGAAAATTATAAAAATAAAACATTCTGGAATATAATCGAAGCTATTGATTATAATAAATGATCATCTTAATATTTGAAAAGTTATTCAATTGAATCATCTCCTGGATCCAAGTACCGTAATAAAGTCTTATGCCTGTATTTTAATTGGCTGGTTGCTTCGGTTTTTTAACAGCCCTGATAATCAGTATAACAATGGATATTAGCCATCCAATAGGATAAGGAAGTATGAGAGTGCCCCACCACCAAGATAGCTTTGCAGTGCCCCCAAAGCCCCCTATTGAAGATAAATAAAATAGGAAAAGGACACCAATTAAAATCATTATCAATGATAACAGGAATATTTTCCAATGTCTATCATGTGTTAAGTATGTTGATAATGCAATAAGTGCGCTGCCGGAAGCTATTACAACTGATCCTTCCATAGGATCGAGTGCACCAACTATTAAAGCAATAACTCCTATAATGTAAACGACACGAGTCCATTTTATTTTCTCTTTCATATATTTTGATTTAAGAATAGATTACTCTGTTTTAATTGAAAGGCAATTAACTATCTGCCGTTTCTCTGATATTTCATACTTGCTGCCAACATAATAGAGTTTTAAACATAGTTTTATTACATCGCTATCAAAGATAAACCTTTTTGATCTCAAAACAATTTCATTAAACAAGCTCTTCTGCAACAGGCATTTTTATTTTAAAGATAGAAATAATCTACCTAACTTCCAGCATCCACAACTTTTAGTTCTTCTTTTTTCACAATCAAGGCTTTCATGTCGTTGGCAATCTTTCTGTCGACAACTTTACTGTAGATCTGAGTAGTCTTCAGATCACTTATTCGTGTTAGATATGTGTATTTGATCCTGATCTTTTAAGATTGTATCAAGAACTATTTCAAAAGGCAAAATATCTTTAGTTATGAAATGCAAAAACCCTGTAATGATTTAAATTACAGGGTTTTACCTTTGTTTATTTGCTCCCCAGGTAAGACTCGAACTTACGACCCATGGATTAACAGTCCATTGCTCTAACCAACTGAGCTACTGAGGAATATTTAATTTTCACCTGAGTAATCAAAGCTGGCCTGCGGATTAATCCCGACAAGTCGGAACCGCTCTGGCCAACTGAGTTACTGAGGAATATTTTTAAAAGAACATGTTGTATTTTCGCAGGCCAAAAGTAAGGGCTTTTAGTGAATTAAGCAATATCTTTGAAAAAATATTTTAAAATGAAGCAAATCCTCGGTATTGGTAATGCATTAGTCGATGTAATGACAATGATAAATGACGATAATATTCTGGAAAAATTCTCACTGCCAAAAGGCAGTATGCAACTGGTTGATAATACAAAATCAGTAATGATAAAATCTGAAACTTTGCATTATAACAGGAACCTTGTGTCGGGAGGTGCAGCAGCAAACACAATACATGGCCTTGCAATGGTTGGAGTAAAAACAGGATTTATTGGATCGATCGGGAAAGATGATATGGGCGATTTCTTTGAAAAGGATATGAAGAAGGCTGGTATAAAAACCATGTTATCACAACGAAATTCAGTCACTGGTACTGCTGTAGCCCTCATTTCTCCTGATTCTGAAAGAACTTTTGCAACTCACCTTGGCGCTGCAGTGGAACTGGAAGCAGCAGACCTTGATCCGGAATTTTTTATCGGATACGATATTCTTTATCTTGAAGGTTACCTCGTTATTAACAAATCGCTGGTTGATAAAGCATGTCAGCTCGCGAAAGAGAAGAAAATGAAAATTGCCATTGACCTGTCAAGTTACAATGTTGTTGAATCAAATCTTGATGCTTTCAAAGAGATCGTTGAAAAATATGTTGATATTGTTTTTGCGAATGAAGAGGAGGCCAGATCTTTCACAGGTATGGAACCGGAAGAGGCTTTAAACACTATTTCACAGGTTTGTGAAGTAGCTGTTATTAAAGTGGGTAGCGAAGGCTCATGGATCAGGAGGGGAGAGGAAATTGTTAAGATTGGAACTGAACAAGTGAGTGTGAAAGATACTACCGGAGCAGGAGATCTTTACGCTTCAGGTTTTCTTTTCGGATATGCGAACAACCTTGATCTTGAAAAATGCGGACTTTTGGGTTCATTAATGGCCGGCAAGGTTATCGAAATTATTGGCTCCAGAATGGATGAGCTCATGTTTGAAGAAATTAAGGAAACTGCAAAGAGGATTATTGAATGTGATTAAATATTTAACAATTGTGAGTTTTAACTGTAAAAAACTGGATGAAAATGAATTACAATCCTTCAGAAAACCGTTATCAAAAAATGACTTACCGTCGTTGCGGTAAAAGCGGCATCAGATTACCTGAAATTTCATTGGGGTTATGGCATAATTTTGGGTCGGTTGACGTTCTCGAAAATTTCAGGAAGATATTGTGGAAAGCCTTTGACTCCGGGATAACTCATTTCGACCTTGCAAATAATTATGGTCCGCCTCCCGGTTCAGCAGAGGAAAACTTCGGGTTAATTCTTAAAAAGGATTTCAACCATTTGCGCGATGAAATGATTATATCAACAAAAGCCGGATATGACATGTGGCCAGGGCCTTATGGAAATTTTGGTTCGAGAAAATACCTTCTTGCAAGTCTCGACCAGAGCCTGAAACGAATGAACCTCGATTATGTTGATATATTCTATTCTCATCGGCCCGACCCGGATACTCCTCTTGAAGAAACGATGGGAGCACTGGCGCATGCTGTTCACCAGGGAAAAGCTTTATATGCCGGGATTTCAAACTATCCTGCTGATCTTACAAAAAAGGCTGCATTGATCCTTAAAGAGATGAATGTAAATTGTCTTATTCATCAACCTAAATATTCTATGTTTGAAAGATGGGTTGAAAACGGGCTGCTCGATGTACTTGAAGAAAACGGGATAGGATGTATTCCTTTTTCACCTTTGGCGCAAGGATTACTTACTGACAAGTATCTTAAAGGTATCCCTGAGGATTCAAGGGCATACAAACCGAACGGGTTTCTGAAAATTGAGGATGTAACCGAAAAAAGAATTTCAAAAGCCGGAAGACTTAATAAAATAGCCGCAACAAGGAATCAGTCTCTTGCCCAGATGGCGATAGCATGGTTACTAAAAGACCCACGGATAACATCTGTACTTATTGGTGTAAGCAGTACCGGTCAGCTTGATGATAATCTGAAAACACTGGATAATCTTAGTTTCAGTGAAGAAGAATTGAAAAAAATCGAGTTAATTCTAACTGAAGGATGAATTTTAGATTAAGAGATCACTTTCTGAAACCTCTCACTTTATTCATCATCGCCTGGTCGGTTCTAAACCTCGTTCAGGCCGGCCTCACCCCATTGAACAAAGATGAAGCCTATTATTGGATGTATTCAAAATACCTCGCCTGGGGATATTTTGATCACCCTCCAATGATAGCATTAATGATCAGGGTCGGTTACCTGTTTTTTCATAATGAGTTGGGAGTGAGACTTATGGTTATTATAAGCCAGATAGCTGCATTACTGATTATCTGGTCACTTACTGATGAAGAACAGAGAAAGGGAAAAGGTAACGCCCTTATCTTCATTATGTTAGTTGCCATTCTTCCGGTTTTCAATATTTATGGGTTCATTGCTACCCCCGATGCTCCTTTGATATTATTTTCTGCCGTTTTCCTTCTTTGCTATAAAAGGTTTTTAAACGCGGAAAACCGGCAAAACACCCTGCTTCTCGGGCTCTCAATGGCTGCGCTTATGTACAGTAAATATCATGGAGGGCTTTTAATTCTTCTGGTCATACTTTCAAATCTCAGGCTATTAAAGAGCCCCAGATTCTATATGGCCTCAATTCTGGCTCTGATTTTGTTTTTACCACATCTTTTCTGGCAGTATTCAAATGGTTTTCCTTCGTTTAAATATCATTTAGTTGAAAGAGTTTCAGCTTTCAATGCCGGTAATGTTCCTGAGTACCTTATGAATCTATTGGTTATTCAAAATCCGTTTATCTTACCAATTTGTATCTGGTTGATAATTAAACACAAGGCTAAGAATAAGTTTGAAAGGGCATTAAATTATAATTTCACTGGAGTTATAGTTTTCTTTTTTATTGCAAGTTTTCGGTATCATATTGAACCTCAATGGACAGCTCTGATAAGCGTTCCAATGATCATAATCTTGTTTAACAAACTGGAGTATAAATCAAAACTCGCGGGTTACATAAAATGGGCAGCGATTTTTATTTTTCCCCTTATATTATTCGCGCGTATTGCTTTCATGGTTGATTTCTTACCGCTATCATATCTTAAAAAAGAGTTTCATAATACAAAAAAGTGGGCCAGTGAGATAAGTAATCTGGCCGGTGACCGACCTGTAATCTTTACAAACTCTTATCAGAATCCCTCGGAATACACCTTCTATACAGGTAAGTTTGCACATTCTCTCAATAATTTAAATTATCGAAAAACACAATATGACTTATGGAATTTTGAAGAGAAGGTTCACGGTAAGGAAGTTTTGTATGTTCCGCATTATCTTACATATTCCTACAAAAAAAATCTTACAAAACATATATTACCCGATGGAGACTCTGCTTTTGTAAGAGTATATAAGGATTTTCAGTCGCTTCAACGGGAATGTGTGATTTTAAGCAGCGATCAATATACGTTTAAACAAAGCGGGATTAATACTATTCATCTTCAGATCTACAATCCATATCCATTTCCAATTAACTTAAAACATAAGGAATTGCCGGTAGTATTTCAGGCAGCTTTTCTGAATAATGGTTACAGGGAGGTTAAGAAAAACCTTGAACTTCCTGATAACATATCATCTTTAAATGTGGGTGATACTATTTCAGTAGATTGCCGGTTTACCCTGGAAGTGTTACCACCAGGCAGATATAAGCTTGTAATTTGCTCTGAGGTCGGGATTCTTTATGACAATTATAGCAGCAAATTCAAAGATGTTATAATTAATGAATAAAAGTAAGGTAATAGTTGGCAAAGAAATTCCATATTGCTGTTACTCCTATAGCGAATAATTTTGCTGTATAGAATCTCAGTCTCTTTTCAAACAGATACAGAAACAAATTATTAATAGTTATTCCGATAATTGAAATAATAATAAATGTACTGTATTCAACAAGAACCTTTGGATTATTGCTTGCAAAGGTCCATAACCTGTTTAACAGGTAATTAGAACTCGCGGCAACTGTAAAGCCTGCTGAACTTGAAATGTATCTGTGGACTTTAAGTTTTTCTTTAAGCAGAAAGGTTATTGAAAAATCAATAACCATTCCGGAAAATCCGACAATTCCAAATTTTAGAAATTTGAATATCATATAGTAATGTTAGTACTTCTTTGCCATTGTCCTGCCTCGACAATCTTATCATATTTTTGAACGGCTTTCTGTATAATGTTGATTTTATCAATTCATCAAAAGGCAAAACGTTTCCTGCAGCCGGTACCGATGCAGTCTTGAAAATATCTTCCTGTGAAACTCATGATGAAAGGATTTAATATGACCGGCAAGATAATATTTTAATTTAAAATGGTCAATGTGACAATTATTAAAAATCTGGCAATTCATTTTGATAATGACAATAAAGCTTTAAATTTACTTTTTATATCTTGTTTCAAATATTCATGGTAGGGCTGCAAAATGTCTTAGTGTGATTTGTTATTTTCAAAATAGTTTAGTCTTAAATAGTTTTTAAAATCTGTACGATGAAAAATTTAAAACTTCTTTTTATTTTAGTTTTATGGGGATTTGTGTTTACAGGTATTTCAGCTCAGATCCAGGATCTTAATATGCCTATTCCAGCTGACCCGAATATAAAAATTGGTAAGCTGGATAACGGGATAACTTATTACATCAAGCTAAACAAAAAACCTGAAAAACGGGTTGAGTTAAGGCTTGCAATAAATGCCGGTTCTGTTTGTGAAACAAACGGACAGCAAGGGTTAGCTCACTTTGTTGAACATATGTGTTTTAACGGAACCAAAAATTTCCCGAGCAATAAAATAATCAGTATGCTTGAGGAGATGGGAGTTAAGTTTGGCGCTGAACTTAATGCCAATACAAGCTTCGACCAGACGATTTATCTGCTTAAGGTTCCGACTGACAGCATTTTATGGATCAACAGGGGTTTCCAGGTGCTGGAAGACTGGGCTCACCAGGTCAGCATGGAAGATGTTGAGATTGATAAAGAGAGAGGTGTAATTGTTGAAGAGTGGAGATTAGGACTGGGAGCCGAGGATCGTATGCAATCAAAATGGATCCCTGTCATATTCAAAGGTTCCAAATATGCCGAAAGACTTCCTATCGGGAAAGTTGATGTGATAAAAAGTTTTCCTTATGATACATTACGTGCTTTTTATAAATCCTGGTATCGTCCCGACCTGATGGCAGTTGTGGTTGTTGGTGACATTGATCCAACGCTGGCAGAGGAAAAGGTGAAGGAATATTTTGGAAGAATTCCAAAAGCTGTCAATCCTCCGGAGAGGGTCGAATTTCCGGTACCTGATAATAATGAGCCACTTATAAGTGTAGTTACTGATAAGGAAGCCCCCGGCTATTCGGCATCAATATTTTTTAAGCACCCAAAATCTGACAATGTAACATTTGGCGATTACCGGAGTCAGCTTATGAGAACATTATATACCGGCATGTTAAATAATCGTCTCCAGGAGATTGCTCAGAAACCAGAGTCGCCATTCTTATATTCTTATGCAGGGTATGGATCCTTTATTGGCCGGGCTATTGACGTTTATTCTTTGTCTGTGGGGGCAAAAGAAAACCAGATTGAAAAGAGCCTCGAAGTCGCACTTACAGAAAATGAAAGAGTGCGCCGGTTTGGCTTCACCGCAACTGAACTTGAACGGGAGAAAAAGGATATTCTTTCAAATTATGAAAAGATGGCAAAAGAATCGGATAAAACCGAATCAAGATCGTATGCCGATGAATTTACAAGGAACTATCTCGATAAGGAATGTATCCCCGGTATCAAAAAAGAATTTGAAATAGTCAAAGACTACCTTCCTGGTATAACACTTGAAGAGATAAATAAACTCGGCCAGGCATGGATAACAGACAACAATATGGCTGCCCTGATTATGGCCCCGGAAAAGGAGGGCGACATAGTGCCGACAGAAAGCCAGGTATTGGATGTAATTAAAGCAGTAAAGGCAAAGAAAATTGAAGCTTATGTTGATAAGGTTTCAGATGTTCCACTTTTGTCAGAGATGCCGGTTGCATCTAAAGTAATCAAGAGAACTGACGACGCAAAATTTGGTTTTACAGAATTAACTTTTGGGAACGGTGTTCGCATGATCTTAAAATCTACTGACTTCAAAAATGATGAAATTGTTTTATCGGCTTACAGTCCCGGCGGAACATCTCTTTATCCTGACAACGATATTATGTCTGCAACTCTTGCACCTATCATAATAACTCAAAGCGGACTCGGCGATTACGATTTTACAGGATTACAGAAGAAGCTTTCAGGGAATACGGCAAAGCTTAGTCCATACATCAGCGAACTACAGGAAGGAGTCAATGGCAATTGCTCACCTAAGGATCTTGAAACGATGCTTCAGCTTAATTATCTTTATTTTACAAGAACCCGTAAAGACGAGAGCGCCTTCAATACTTATATCTCCCGGATAAAGAATATGATAAAGCCTATGAGATCAAATCCACAGGTAATTTTCCAGGATACTTTATCCAAAATAATCTCTCTTAATTCCCCCAGGGTTATCGCGGTACCTTCAGATGCTCAGATTAACCAGGCTAATCTCGACAGATTGACAGGTATTTTTAAGGATCGTTTTGCCGATGCCGGCGATTTCACATATCTCATGGTTGGTAATTTTAAAGTTGATGAGGTAATTCCACTTCTTGAAAAGTATATTGGAGGACTTCCTTCAACTAAAAGAAAAGAGACATGGAAAGATGTAACCCCTGGATTCCCGAAAGGATTGGTTGTTGTTGATGTTCCAAAAAATTCAGAACCTCAAAGTTTTGTGGCCATGGTGTGGAAAGGTGATTTCAAATGGAAGGATATAGATCGCCAGGGTTTCTCAATGTTAATGAATATACTGGCAATAAAATGCAGGGAATCAATGCGTGAAGACCAGGGCGGAGTTTATGGAGTAAGCTTTAACGGCAGCGCTTCAAAACTTCCCAAACCGGAGTACACTATCCAATCAACATGGGGCTGTAATCCTGAGAATATTACAAAGCTTTCTCAGACAGTTTTGGATGAGATGGGGAAAATTAAAAAAGATGGACCATTGGAAATTGATTTAAATAAGGTAAAGGAAACATTAATCCGTCAGCGTGAAACACAGTTGAAAGAGAATGGTTTCTGGCTGACTTCCCTTCAGAATCATTTCTTATTTGGGGACAAGCTTCTTCCTCTTGACGAATATACAACTTTCATAAATTCTTTTACAGGAGCTGAGATAAAAGCTATTGCCAATAAATATTTAAATACCGGTAGTTATGTGCAGGTTGCTTTAACTCCTGCTCCCAAAGCGGAAACAAAGTAACATATCTGTTGAAATATTAAAAGGGACTTTTTCATAAGCCCCTTTTTTAATGACATGCCCTTTGCGATTTGTTGAAAAAGTTTTGTTTAAAACAATCCGTGTAATTCGGCATTTATCTTATCTATTACTTCGCTCAGATGATCGCTGTTATTTGGAAAGTTATAGTGATCGGCCTCAATTATAAGAACCTTATTAAGGGCATAAGACTGAATCCACGCTTCGTACCGTTCATTAAGTCTTTTCAGGTAATCAATACGTATTGAGCTTTCATATTCCCGGCCACGTTTCTGTATCTGGTTCACAAGGGTTGGCACAGAAGCCCTTAGGTAAAGCAGCAGATCGGGAGGATTCACCAGCGAGCTCATCATCTCGAAAAGCATTGAATAGTTATCAAAGTCGCGGGTTGACATAAGTCCCATTGCATGAAGGTTGGGAGCAAAAATATACGCATCCTCATAAATAGTTCTGTCCTGAACGATGGTTTGGTCTGATTTTTTAATTTCAAGGATCTGGCGGAAACGCGAATTAAGAAAATATATCTGCAGGTTAAACGACCAGCGCTGCATATCCTCATAAAAATCATTGAGATAAGGATTGTCAGCAACATCTTCATAATGAGGTATCCAACCGTAATGTTTTGCCAACAGCCCTGCCAGCGTTGTTTTGCCCGATCCTATATTTCCCGCGATAGCTATATGCATAGATCAGAATATTAAAATTATCAGTCTGTAAAATTAGTAAAAATTGATGCAGGTTTGACAAAAGAAGTGACTAAAGTTTGGAGTGACTAGAGTGACTAGTAGTTAGTTCATGAAATAACATATCATATGGTTGCTGTATCTTCCATTTTATAAGTCCATCTAAAAATCACAGGCTCGTTGTTGATTTCTTCCAAGCCCTGGTAGATCCTTTG
>JBAXXU010000115.1:0-12934 GCA_037127735.1 Bacteroidota bacterium | reverse complement strand
GGTTGTACTTCATAATTTCAAAGAACATTTGTCTGCCGTAGCCTTCATGGCGAAGGCAGATAATTTTACTTTTGGGACGACAAAGATAATGCTTCAAACATTTCTTCCAAAGAATTTGATGCCTTTTTTCCGATATTTTCAGAAATAAACTTCCCGATTTAACCGACTGTCAAATGAAAAATGCTATTTTCGTAAATATTTATCCATTATGCCGAACATTGTAATCATTCCAACTTACAAGGAAAAAGAGAATATTGGGGCAATAATTAAAGCCATTTCCTCTCTTGGTACCTCCTTCGACATCCTTATCATTGACGATAATTCACCAGATGGCACTGCCGGCATCGTTAAGGATCTTCAGAAATCGTTCAAAAACCTCCACCTCATCGAAAGATCCGGCAAACTGGGGTTGGGTACTGCATATATCACAGGCTTTAAATGGGCGCTTGAAAAGGATTATAGCTTTATATATGAAATGGATGCAGACTTTTCCCACGATCCGCACGACCTTGTAAGGCTTTACAAAGCCTGCAAAGAGGACGGCGCCGACCTTGCAATCGGATCAAGATATATAAGTGGCGTTAATGTTGTCAACTGGCCCCTCTCCCGGGTTCTTATGTCGTACATCGCTTCAATTTATGTAAGAGTGATTACAGGTATGAAAATTATGGATACTACTGCCGGATTTAAATGTTACAAGAGGGAGGTTCTTGAGAATATTAAACCCGATCACCTAAGATCAGTAGGTTATGGTTTCCAGATTGAAATGAAATTTACTGCCTGGAGACTGGGGTATAAGATCGTTGAGATCCCCATTATCTTTACCGACAGAAAACTGGGAGCTTCAAAAATGACAGGCGGGATCTTTAATGAGGCATTATGGGGCGTGTTAAGAATGAAAATCAGGAGCCTGTTTACCAAATACCCGAGGAAATAGGATACCTTATATATATGCCTCATCTCAAAATCAGTAAATGAGCAGCATCTTAATCAAAAATGCCACAATAGTCAATGAAGGAAGGTCATTCCATAGTGATCTGCTTATAAAAGATGAGATCATCTCATCAATTGGATCAACCGACCAGATAAATGCCCCCCCCGGGACGAAAACAATAGATGCCACCGGATTATTACTTATCCCCGGTGTAATCGATGATCAGGTTCATTTCAGGGAACCCGGATTAACCCATAAAGGTGATATTTTCAGCGAATCGAGAGCCGCTGTTGCCGGGGGTGTGACCTCTTTCATGGATATGCCCAATACCAATCCACAAACCGTAACACTCAACATACTAAATGAGAAATACAGGATAGGTTCTGAAAACTCACTTACCAATTACTCCTTTTACATAGGAGCCACAAACACAAATCTTGATGAGGTTATAAAGGTTGATCCGTTGGAAGTGTGTGGCATTAAGTTATTCATGGGTTCTTCAACCGGTAATATGCTTGTTGATAATGAAACTGCTTTGAAGGAGTTGTTTTCAAAAGCCAATTTACCGTTAACGGCTCATTGTGAAGACGAACCAACAATAAGAAAAAACAGTGAGATATACAGGAAAAAATACGGGGAGGACGTACCGGTTAAAATGCATCCGCTGATCCGAAGCCGCGAAGCCTGTTTCAAATCTTCATCGTATGCTATAAATCTTGCAAAGGAATATAATACGAGGCTTCATATACTTCATCTTTCAACTGCTGACGAGATTAAGCTCTTCACCAACGAGTTGCCTTTAAACCAAAAAAAGATAACAGGCGAGGTTTGTGTTCATCATCTGTGGTTTGATGAATCATCTTATGATGACCTCGGCACACTGATAAAGTGGAACCCGGCAATAAAAACGCGGTTCGACAGGAATGCCCTGATCAATGGCGTTAATAACAATCTTATCGATATAATTGCCACGGACCATGCTCCTCATACAATAACTGAAAAGAGAAACAGCTATTTCAAAGCGCCTTCCGGCGGACCTCTCATTCAACACTCATTGGTGGCTATGCTCGAACTCTGGCACAGGAAAGTTTTCAGCCTTGAGAAAATTATTGAAATGATGTGCCATAACCCTGCTATCCTGTTCAATATCAGAAATAGAGGATTTATCAGGGAAGGATATAAAGCTGACTTGTGCCTTGTTGATCCTGCCAGTCCCTGGAGCGTAACCAAAGAGAACCTGCTTTATAAATGCGGATGGTCACCATTTGAAGGTACTACTTTCAGATCAAAAGTTGTTCAAACAATTGTTAATGGAACGATTGTATATGACAACGGAGTAATAAAGGAGAATTACAGGGGACAAAAACTATTGTTCGACCGTTAAGCCTTTCGCACCACATACCTCACTGTACTCCTGGTTCGTTGTTCAAGAAATACTTCGCGGTCCAAGGTTATTCTTTCGATGGCTTCAGCAGTATAATGGCGTATTGAAAGCATCTCAACATTTTCGTTATAAACAGCTGAAAATTCTTCTTTGAGATCGTTAAGGAGTACATCAACTTTTGACCTTTCATCGTCAACACAAACATCAATGCTTACAGCGCTTGCCTCTACAAGGTTCACTTTAATACCATGTACCATAAAAGAATGGAAAATCCGGCTCAGATTATCTCCCATAACAAACGAGAAATCTTTTGGAAGTATAGAGATCAGAATCTGATCTTCTTTTTTTATATAAACCGGTATTATCTTTTTAAGAGTCGCGTCAGCTTTAATAACAGTCCCTTTTTCACCGGGCACAAGAAATGATCTCACATATAACGGAATGTTCTTGTTATGAAGTGGTTTAATGGTTTTCGGGTGAATTACTTTTGCCCCGGAGAAGGTCATTTCAACAGCCTCTTTATAGGAAATTTCATCAAGCTTCTGAGCATCCGGCAACCATTTCGGATCAGCATTAAGGATCCCCGGCACATCTTTCCATACTACAACACTTTCAGCATCAAGGATGTTAGCAAGGATTGCTGCAGTATAATCTGATCCTTCCCTTCCAAGAGTTGTTGTATAGCCATCAACTGTTCCCCCTATAAAACCCTGGGTAACATAAATCCTCTTCTTATTAAAATCAAAAAGGCCCTGAATTTGTTCAGCGCTCTCACCCCATAATACATTTGCATCCCTGAACCTGTCGTCGGTTAGCAGGTTTTCTCTTATATCAATCCATTCTGCATCTGCAAATTTTGTTTTCAGATATTCAGCAATAATAATTGTTGACCATATCTCACCATAAGAAACAACCTGGTCATACTCAAAATCATAACCACTTCTTTTTTCAGATAACAAATACTTTTTCAGGCAGGCGAATGAGATATCTATTTTAATTGATGGAATGATTTTATCAGTGAAAAGTTCAAAAATTACTGATTGATGGTTTTTATATATCTCCTCCAGTAAGATTTTATAATCATTATCACCGGTTAACCAGGCCTTAAGAACTTTCTCAAGAGCATTGGTTGTCTTACCGAAAGCAGAAACGACAACTAACAGTTCAGCTGACTCTTCCGAGACAATCATCGCGAGATTCCTGACACCTGCAGCATCTCTTACCGATGCCCCTCCAAACTTAAAGACCTTCATGGGTTATATTTTGGCTCAAAAATAGCATTTCCGTGGCACAATGTAATTCATTTCGGAAACATCTCTTTTAGGATACATTTTCGTAAATTTGCCGCCACGCTACATTAAATGAAAGAAAACGAATTAACTGATCATTTTAGCCATCATCCTGTCCTGCCATATCTGATTGAAACAATTACTGCAGATAAGGTCAGGAATATCCGTATGGAAGGGCTGTCAGGATCATCAAAGGCAATGGTTCTGTCGCTTGTTTTCCATAAAACACAAACCACACATGTGGTAATCATCCCCGAAAAAGAGGATGCCGCCTATTTTTATAATGACCTTGTTTCCCTTTTGGGCGATGATTCGGTTTTCTTCTTTCCTTCGACATACAAACGTTCAGTGCAGTATGAGCAAACCGAGCCGGCAAATATTGTCCTGCGCACTGAAGTACTTAACCACCTTGCTTCAGGAAAAAGAAAAGGGATCGTGGTTACCTACCCCGAGTCGGCCATGGAGAAGGTAGTAAGTAGAAAAAATCTGAAAAAGAATACCTTCAACATAAGCAAAGGAGATAAAATCTCGCTTGAGTTTCTTGAGGAGATGCTTCATGAATACAATTTTGAAAGAACTGACTTTGTATATGAACCAGGGCAGTATTCAATAAGAGGAAGTATTGCAGACGTCTTTTCTTACTCGGCTGATCTGCCATACCGTATCGACTTTTTTGGTGAAGAAGTCGATACCATCAGGTCGTTTAATACTGACGATCAGTTGTCGGTGAGTATTCATAAACAGATATCTGTAATCCCAAACATCCAGGATATTTCAATTGAAGAGATAAATGATTCATTTACAGATTTTTTGCCACCATCCTCTCTGATATGGATCGAGGATGCTGCTTATATCATGGAAAAGATCAATAATATTTTCTCTCAGACGTCACAAAGGGAAGAATCAGGCCATATATCTGATAAGAAAGAAATTATAATGACAGGAAATCATTTTCTTGACCATTGCACAAAATTCAGGATGCTCGAATTCGGAAAACAAAGCCTATTTGAACCAGAAGCCAGATTTGAATTCCGTACTGAACCTCAACCTGTTTTCAATAAAAATTTTGAACTGCTTACAGAAAAGCTTCTCTCTAATAATGCCGATGGTTATCTTACATATATTATTTCGGAAAGTGAGTCGCAGATAGAGAGGCTCAGAGATATCTTCGCGGAGATAAATCCTGAGACGCATTTTAATTCGCTGTTGCTTAATCTCCACAACGGATTCACTGACCATGATCTGAAGATTTCGATATATACCGACCATCAGATATTTGACAGGTATCATAAATTCAGGATCAGGGGATACTTTACTAAAAAAGAAAGTATATCTGTTAAAGAATTAACAGGACTTAATCCGGGAGATTATGTTGTACATATCGATCATGGTATCGGTAAGTTTGGCGGACTGGAAAAGATTGAGGTTAACGGGAAGATACAGGAAGCTATTAAGCTGGTTTACAGGGATAACGATATTCTATACGTAGGTATTCACTCACTTCATCGTATATCAAAATATAAAGGGAAAGATGGTTCAGAACCAAAAATTTACAAGCTCGGATCAGGCGCATGGCAGAAGTTGAAGCAGGCTACAAAGTCGAGAGTAAAGGATATTGCAAAAGATCTGATACATCTTTATGCAAAAAGAATGGCCTCGCCGGGATATTCTTTTTCACCTGATTCATACCTCCAGCGCGAACTTGAAGCATCGTTCATTTATGAGGATACTCCCGATCAGCTGACTGCCTCAGTAGCTGTTAAAGGAGATATGGAATCCGCTCATCCCATGGACCGGCTGGTATGCGGTGATGTAGGATTCGGTAAAACTGAAATAGCCATAAGAGCCGCTTTCAAATCGGCTGCCGACAGTAAACAGACAGCGGTGCTGGTGCCGACAACAATACTTGCTCTTCAGCATTACAAGACATTTTCATCGCGGCTCAAAGGATTTCCCTGTAACATTGAATATATCAGCCGGCATAAAAAAGCGGCTGATCAAAAAATAATTCTTTCGCAACTATCTGAAGGAAAGATTGATATAATTATAGGCACTCATAAGCTTGTGGGCCAGGATGTTAAGTTTAAAGACCTGGGTCTTCTTATTATTGATGAGGAACAGCGGTTTGGTGTTTCAGTGAAAGAGAAGCTAAAGAAAATTAAAGCAAATGTTGACACCCTTACTCTTACTGCTACTCCAATTCCGCGTACATTGCAGTTCTCGCTGATGGGGGCACGCGACCTTTCTATTATCAACACACCGCCTCCAAACAGAATGCCTATTGTAACTGAATTACACGGCTTTAATGAAGAGATAATAAAAGAGGGTATTGAATATGAGGTCTCACGAAACGGACAGGTATTCTTTATTCATAACAGGGTTGAAAATATAAAACAGATAGAGGCACAGATCAATCGTATATGCCCAAATGTTAAAACTGCAATTGTGCATGGGCAGATGGATGGCGCTCATGTTGAAAATGTGATGTACGATTTCATCCAGGGCGATTATGATGTGTTGTTAGCAACGACTATTGTCGAATCGGGACTTGATATTCCGAATGCCAATACTATCTTTATAAATGATGCTCATCACTTTGGCTTGTCAGAGTTGCATCAGCTCAGGGGAAGAGTAGGACGATCAAACAAAAAAGCTTTTTGTTATCTTCTCTCTCCTCCTCTTACAACACTTACACACGAAGCCAGACGCAGGCTTAAAGCCATTGAGGAGTTTTCGGAACTCGGAAGCGGGTTTAATATTGCAATGCAGGACCTTGATATCAGAGGTTCCGGAAATCTGCTCGGTGGAGAACAGAGCGGATTTATTGCAGATGTGGGGTTTGAGACATATCAGCGGATACTGAATGAAGCTATGATCGAATTAAGAGAGTCGGAATTCAAAGAACCTTCAACAAAAGGAGAAAAAATTACAGCCCCGGTACAAGCAGGGTATGTAATACCGTATGTATCCGATTTTCAAATCGATACAGATCTTGAAATTATGTTCCCCGATGAATATATCTCAAATATTTCGGAAAGGATAAGGTTATATAAGGAGCTGAATGAGATAGCTTCAGATGAAGCATTATTATTGTTTGAGAAGAGGCTTATTGACAGGTTTGGAGATATCCCTCCTCCGGCAGAAGCTCTTCTCGATATTGTAAGAATTAAATGGATAGCTGTTAAACTTGGAATAGAAAAGATACTATTAAAAAACAACCTGCTGATTGCCAACTTTATTTCTGACAGCAACTCGCAATTTTATCGCGGTGCACTTTTTGTTTCAATAATGAACTATGTAAACAGGAAGCTGAACAGGATGACTATGAAACAGAAAGCGGCAAAGCTGAGTCTTACAGTATCTGATGTGAAGTCTGTAAAATCGGCGATACATATTTTAAATGAGATTATCTCAGACTATAATAGAAGTGCCTAGAGTTTGGAATGCCTAAAGTACTTAAAGTTAATTTACCTTAACAACTTTAGCACTCTAGTCACTTTAGTCACTCTAGTCACTTTTTACTATTTTTGTACCATGAATCTTATCGTTGACATAGGAAATACCAGTACAAAACTGGCAGTTTATGAAGGACAGAAAAAGCTTTCTGTTTCACGCATAAATGATTTAAGTTGTGAGGAGCTTGAAAAAGAGTTAAGGGGGTTTAAAATAAAAAAGGCTATTGTTTCTTCAGTGAAAAAATTACCGCCGTTCATATCCGATCTGTTCTTTACTAACATCCCGTTTGTTCATGTTCTTTCGCATAAATCAAAACTTCCTTTCAAAATTGAATATAAAACTCCGGAAACTCTTGGAACCGACAGGATAGCGGCAGTAGCCGGGGCATTCAACCTTTTTCCCGGAGCAGAAATCCTTATTATCGATGCCGGTACTGCCATAACATTCGATTTTCTGTCAGTTAATCTTTATAAAGGCGGTAATATTTCTCCGGGAATAACAATGAGGTTCAAGGCTTTAAACAAATTTACAGAAAAATTACCACTGGTTTCTCCAACTGATAATTATACATTCCCCGGGCTAAATACAGTTGATGCAATAGCAGCCGGTGTGATTACAGGGGTGATTTATGAAATAAATGAGTATATTCGCACGTTTGAAAAAAAGCATACTGAATTTAAAATTGTACTGACAGGCGGCGACAGTGAATACCTTAAAAACAAAATTGATTATCAATTCTCATATATGCCTGATATTGTGATTGATGGTTTAAATAATATTTTAGAATACAATGCAACATAAACTGAAAATAGCCTTTTTCATCTCCCTGGTTTCTTTTGCCTTTACGGCTTCCGGACAAAAACTTGTCAATTCCCCCTATTCAAGATTCAATTTTGGCTCCATCATACCTGCCGGATCATTCAGAAGTCTTGGTATGGGAGGTATCGGAACTTCAATGAGAGACAACAACTCTATATTTATTTCAAATCCTGCCTCATACAGTAGTCTGGATACTAACTCATTTATCTTTGATTTTGGTCTTGATTATAGCATTAATATCCTCTCCGACGGGGTTTCAGATTTCTCTTCGGATGACGCTAATTTTAACCATCTTATAATGGGTTTCCCGGTTACAAAAGGATGGGGTGTTGCAGTCGGCGTTGTTCCATTCAGCAATGGATATTATAAGATGTCTCAATCAGTCCTAAAAAATGATCCCGGGTATGATCCTGCTATTGGAGAATTTACTGCATATCATGCCGGCGACGGAGGGTTTACCAACTTTTTCCTTGGTTCCGGTGTCAGTCTAAATAAGAATTTCTCCGTTGGCGTTAATATGACACTACTGCTTGGACAGGTTAAAAGAACAAATCAATTTGAATTTATCGATGATTTTTATAATGTTTTTAATAATAACAGTACAGAGACATTGCATCTTTCCGGGATAAATTTTGACTATGGAATTCAATACACTGCATCAATAAAAAAGAATTATTTTTTTAATGCAGGTATTTCCGTGAGTTCCCCGAAATATTATTCCTCAAAATTTGAACATATTTCTTATACATATAATGCATATAGTACGCGCGATACTATTTCATATATTGCCGACGACTCAACCAAAGCTTTTATCCCGGGTACTTTACGACTGGGTATCTCCTTTGGAAAGAAAAACAAATTTACTGCCGGTCTTGATTTTATCGCTACTAAATGGTCAAACTCAAGAATTCCGGGATCTGCCGGTTATGCAGCAGATACCAGGACATTTCTTTTCGGGGCTGAATACATCCCTGACAAATATTCGAATTACAGCTATCTGAAAAGGCTGGAATTCCGAATTGGGGGCCATGTCGGAGATAATTATTTAATTATTAACCGGGAACAGCTAAAAGAGTATGGCGCAAGCTTTGGTATTGGCATACCTATGAGGCGCTCATTATCGAAAACTAATCTGTATTTTGACTTCACCAGGAAAACCGGTTCGTCAGTTAATAATCTTCATAATGAAAACTATTATACAATGGGGATCAGTCTTAATATTTATGACCCTTTCTGGTTTATCAAACGTAAATATGATTAGTTGTTAAGCTGATAACTATGACCTCTTTATAGTAAAGAATTCCAACCCCTGATATGAAATATTCATCTGCCAAAACCAGAATTCTATGCCTTTTACCGATGTTGGTAACTGTAACTTTTTTTGTTCTGTCGTGCGAAAATAAAATTGATCTTATCCCAAAATCCGATCTCCTTACCCTCCCATCAATTACAGTTAAGGATTTTGAAACTGTCTTTACAGATTCAGGTCGGCTGCAGCTGGTGTTGTCTTCTCCCCTGTTAGAGCAATACGATAATAAAGAATCTTCATATTCCGAATTCAAATCGGGTATAAAAGTAATTTTTCATGATGGCAAAACGGAACCTGTCGGATCAGTAACTGCAAAATACGCGAAGTTCACCAAGAACAACAACTTGTGGGAACTTCATGACAGTGTAGTTGTTATAAATGAGAATAATGATAAGCTCGAAACTGAATTACTATTCTGGAACCAGCAGAGCGACCAGATCTATACCGACAGGTATGTTAAAATAACAAATGAAGATCAGGTAATTCATGGATACGGGTTTGAATCTGATTCGCGTCTAAATAACCGGAAACTCAAAAAGGTAAATGCGATAATTTATCTGAAAGAAGAGGAATAGGCCTCTTATTGTTCATGGTGATATGTAAAAACAATAAGGGAAAAAAGAGTTAACTTTGGTCCATGAACGGAATTCTGATCATATTTCTCGCGATAATCCTTTCTGCATTTTTTTCCGGTATGGAGATCGCTTTTGTTACTTCAAACAAACTGCGTATTGAACTTGACAGGAAACAGGGTGTTTTCGGGTCTGAAATATTAAAATTATTTACAAATAACCCGGGCCAGTATATTGCCACAATGCTGATTGGCAATAATATTTCGCTCGTTATTTACGGCTTGGTCTTTTCCGGCCTTCTGAAACCGGTATTATCTCCTTTCATTGAGTCTGACCTTGTAATCCTGATTGTGAATACGCTTATTTCTACTGCTATTATCCTGTTTGTGGCAGAGTTTCTTCCAAAGACCGTCTTCATCATTTCACCGAATTTTTTTCTTAAATTTCTAAGCGTCCCGACACTTATTTTCTTTTTCCTTTTTTATCCTGTAAGCAAATTTACCCTTGCAGCATCAAATTTGTTTATCAGGGTGTTTTTAAGGATAAAACCCGGCGATAAAAAACAGGAGAATCTGATTTTCAGCAAGGTAGATCTCGACCATTTTGTTAACATTAGCAAACAGAGTAAGGAGGAGTCGGAACCGGATCACCACAATATCAGGATTTTTCAGAATGCTCTCGATTTTTCCAATGTAAAGCTTAGAGAATGTATGGTTCCCCGAACCGAGATTGAAGCAGTTGAAAGCATGAGCGCCATTGAAGAGCTTAAGGAAAAATTCATTGAGACAAGGCTCTCGAGGATTTTGGTTTACCAGAAAACAATTGATAATATCATTGGATATTTTGAATTGAAAGATATCTTTAAAAATCCTTCAGATATCAGCTCTTCGTTACGAAAACTGGCAATTGTTCCGGAAACTATGCCTGCAAACAAGCTTCTCAAACTGTTTGTTGATGAAAAGAAAAGTATAGCACTTGTGGTTGATGAGTTTGGCGGGACCTCCGGAATGGTAACAATTGAAGATATTCTTGAAGAAATTGTTGGAGATATTGAAGATGAACACGATACAAATTATCTTATAGAAAAGGTCACCGATAAAAATGAGTATATTCTCTCGTGCCGTTTAGAGATTGACTACCTTAATGAAAAATATCATCTTCACCTTCCCGAGCAGGATGACTATGAAACACTTGCAGGAATGATTTTATATTACCATGGCAGCATACCCGTAGTCAATGATGTAATAAGGATCAGTAATATCGTCATAAAAGTATTGAGGGCAACAACAACAAGGCTTGAGCTGGTTAATCTGAAGGTGGAATAGAGGCGAAGGGCGAAGGGCGAAGGGCTCAGAGCGAAGATCAAAGCTTAAGTTCCTCTCCTGCGAGAGCCTGCCCTGAACGAAGTGAAGGGGGCCAGGAGTGGGTTTCCTTAGGCGGAATGGGAGACTTAGTGACTTAGAGACGAATATATTAAAATAATTCTATTGGATTGATTTTTAAAAACTCCTGCCACGAGAGACCTCTATTGCTTATGAGGTATATTTTGTCAGGATTAAACTTATTCTTAAATACTTCAAGTCCTTTTTTATTTTCCGAATCATTGCTTTTAACCTCAATAGCAATAATTTTTCCTCTTCTTTCCAAAACAAAATCAACCTCGCTATTTCTCTCTCTCCAGTAATAAACCGAGTAATTTTGTGATATTGAATTATTGATCAGATATGCTCCCACTGAAGATTCGATGATGCGTCCCCATTCCGCCGGCTTCTGCCTGATTTCGTTAAAATACTCATTCCTCTGGGCACTTAGAAGTGCATTATTATGAACCTGAAACCGTGGACTCGATGAACGTTTTCTAATAATATCTGCCGCATATTTTTCTACTCCCGATAATAACCCTGCCGTATCGAGTAAATTCAGATAATGAGATAATGTAGTAGTATTGCCTGCATCCTGGAGTTGTCCCTGAATTTTGGTAAATGAGAGTACTTGTCCGGAATAATGGCAACCCAGTTCGAATAAACGTTTTAATAATGCCGGTTTGTCAACCCTCGTCAACATAAGGATGTCCTTTGAAACACTTGTTTCAATTAGTGAATTTTGGACATAATTCTTCCACCTGTCCTCATCCTCAATTAATTCAGCGCCCCCGGGATAACCTCCGAACCAGGCATATTGATCAGCATTCCAGTTAAAAGCCTCCTCCATCTCGCCGAATGACCAATGACCGAGATAGATTGTTTCAAAACGCCCGGCTAATGATTCTGTCAGTCCTTCTTGCATAAGCAACCGCGATGATCCTAATAAAACAAGCTTAATTTCAGTTTCATTTAAAGTATCCTGATCCCATAAACGTTTAACGGTTTCGCTCCAATTCCGGATTTTTTGAATCTCATCAATTACCAATAAGAACCCCTTAGCTGTTTGAGATTTAAATTTTAAACGGGCTGACTCCCATATTTGTTCTATCCAATCAACATTACCGGCAGTAATTGCATCAGCAGATTCAAAAATATATGGAATATTAATCTTTTTCAACATTTGAGAAGCCATGGTTGTCTTTCCCACCTGACGAGGCCCAATGAGTACCTGAATAAATTTTCTTGGTTCTAAAACTCTTTTTGTAATAACCTGTATATGTGTTCTTTCTATCATATTCTGCATTTTACTCAATGTATTGAGCAAATTTACTCATTATATTTAGTAAATACAAATATCCGGTAAGAAGGATCGTAAAAGTATTGAAGGCTACAGGCAACAGGCTCAGCGAAGATCAAAGACAAAGTTCCCCTCCCGGAAGAGCCTGTCCTGAATGAAGTGAAGGGGGCAAGGGCATAGCCGTCAACCTAAGGAATTAGTGATACATTTTATTTCGATAACTAATGCCACGAATGTGGCCTGATTTGAACAACGCGTGTGATCAGCTTTTTCAAATCGGGATAACCAAAATGCCACGAATGTGGCATGATATGAATAACCCCCGGCGCCCGCCGGGGGTATTGGCTAACAAACAGATATCAAGCCCTGAAAGGGCGCAATATGGTTTGGGGTCACGCTCCGTTGGAGCTTACAGTCATTATATATTACTACCCCCGGCTGGCGCCGGAGGTTAATCATATTCGGCTCTTTCAGAGCAACTTCGCTTAGCAAAAAACTTTTTAATGAATT
>JBAXXU010000114.1:0-13035 GCA_037127735.1 Bacteroidota bacterium | reverse complement strand
TACTTTGCGGCTTGGCGTCTTTGCGAGAAATAAACATTTACCGAACTAATAATGATAGTCACCCCATGAATTAAGACGTCCTGTTGGGACGTAATAAAACATGGTTGCGGGTTGGAGCTGTTATATGCGTTTTTTCTTTCTTGTCTCAAGCTTTCTGTCACAGTTTGATTGATAATTCCAAGTGTCCGCCCAGGCCGAGTTCAACAATTTTTTTAAGTGTCGAAATACGTACTTCTTTTATGTTGTTCTCAATTTTGGAAATGTAGGATTTTGTTGTCCCGGATTTTACTGCAAGTTCTTCTTGTGTAAAGCCCTTCTGAAGTCTTGCTTCCTGCAGTAAAACTCCAATTTTGAAGTTTTCGTAACCTGCTTCTAATTCATCACGCTTTTTTATTCCACGCTTGCCGTAGTTTTTCTCTTTGAACTCTTCAAGAGTCATTAAGTTTTTATTTTTTGCTTTCATATTCTGCTTTTATTTTAAGTGCAAATTCAATTTCTCTTTTTGGGGTCTTTTGAGTTTTCTTTTGGAATCCGTTCGCTAAAACAACTAATTGTCCTTGGTCTAAAAAACAGAAGATGCGGAATATATCACTTCCAAGTTGAACTCTGATTTCATAAAGTCCATCAGTCTTTGAAAAATGTAATCTTTCTATATTTCTGTTTTTTGTTCACGAAGCAAAGATAATTAAGTTTCCCTAAAGTGAAACATAGAATTCCATAAAAATTGTCTTGGTAGTCAAAACGATCGGTTTTTGTAAAAAAAATCGAATATGACGAAGTGCTAAACGCCATAGTGACGTTTATTTCTGACTTGGGCGTTGTGTTATTTTCGTTGATTCCCTGGTGGTTAGCCTGCCGTTTTATTTAATTTCAGAAAATTGAATATTTCCAATACGATACGACTTCCAATCCTTAAAATCGAAATGCCACCATTCATAGTCATAAATGGTAAAACCATTGGCTTCCATTTTACTTCTGAGTAAATCCCTCATCTTACGTTGTTCTGCTGTTCCGCCTGAATAGTTTGGATAAGAGCGTTCACTCATTTCATCGTATTGACCTGTCATTTGGACTTCTTTGCCGGAAACAATTTCATATAGACTTAAATCTATAGCACAACCTCTGTTATGTCTGGAACCATCTTTGGGGTTCGCTACAAACTTTTTATTTTCTTTAGGCGTTAAATCCCAAAATATTTTAGTGACATTCCAAGGGCGATACCCATCAAATATGAGTAAACCGTATCCAAGCGGTTTTAGTTCTTTATTTACATTGATTAAGGCTTCTGCGGCAGGTCGTTGCAGAAACGCTCTTGCTTCCTTATATACCGGTCTGCCTGCCAAATTGTTGCGCGTAGCATACCTGATATCTAGATGGAAGGATGTGTCCACTTTCACCAACTCTACTAAATCGATTACTCTAAAAGTCCCTGTTTCATGTGGCGGTCTGGTCGCGCAACTATTGCTGAGTACAAGGCATAATACGGCAATTATCCAAAATAATTTATTGCTCTTTTTGTAGTGAAGTAAATTCATGTTCATTTATTTGTTGCCATTAAATATCTTTTATGTAACTACTTTGTTTCTTAACTTCTCTTATTCATAAACTTTGTGCGACTTTGTGTAATCCTTTGTGCGACTTAGTGTTTAATATTTTTTTACCACGAAGGTACACAAAGTACATCACAAAGTAACACAAAGAAAAAGAGCACTTTAAGTATATTTGTGAATAATTCAGGTTAAACTCATCCCCTTCCCATGGGAAAAGTTATTATTTTTGGGGCCATATTATCCAATACTGAGGGACTAATTATTAAAATGTAAATGTCGTCTTTAATTTCCTTGTGCCGGCAAAAAATGGCTCTTTTGATTTTGCTCCCTAAAGACTTCGGGATGATTTTGTTTTTCGTTCCTTCATCTCACAATGGTTTCCTGTACGTTAGAAATTTTCTTATAGAACCAGACCCCCGACTCAAGCTCAGGGCTTGCTCCCGGCAACTTCCCATACCACTGTGCCGTTAGTGATAAGTGAATGAGGCGTTCTGCTAATGCCGAATCAAACAAAATTATTATCTTTGACTAAACAACTTGCCGATGAGGGTTTATGTTTTTTGGTATAAATACGGGGAATTTATATAACTGCTTATAACTGTTCTTAAATCAATAACTTAAAATTAATCTGGAGGAATTATTATGAAAAACAAATCTGCCATTTTTCTTATCGCAATGATTGTTACCACATTGATCGGGTGTGGAGACAAGAAAACAGTGAAAATCAATTCTATTTCCGATTTAAAAGGAAAAGTTATTGGTATCATCTCTTCAGGTACATCAACGAAGAGTGCTGAATCAATGGTTTCCATTCTTATGGGAGCTGAACCAAAAGAAATTGTCTATTTTAACAGAGGATCGGATATATTTACTGCCTTATTATCAGGAAAAATAGATGCATTTCCAACTATGAAAGTATCTGCAGATTATGGCTTAAAGAGAAATAGTAATCTGAAAGCAATAGACGTTACAATAAATATTGAAGGTGGTATCATCATGGCTGTCCGAAGTGAAGACCTGTCATTGAAAGTAGGGCTTGACAGTGCCATTACAACGTTGCGCGAAAACGGAACATTGAAAACACTGGAAGATCAATGGATCACAAATCTGCCTGCCACGAACGAACCTTCAAATAAGGAAATACCAAAAATTGAAGGCGCTAAAACTGTCTATGTAGGAGTATCCGGAGATTTGGTGCCGCTGGACTATATTGCGGCCGATGGACGACCGGCAGGATATAATGTTGCCATACTTACAGAAATCGGGAAATTATTAAAACTCAATTTTGAATTTGTTTCTCTTGAAGCACAAGCCAAATTTGCAGCCCTTCTAAGCAAAAAAATTGATGTTATTTTTTATCATGTCCAAAGTGAAAATACTCCTTACTTTAATGAGCTTAAAAACAATAACTGGATCGGTACAAAGCCCTACTATTTTTATAATGGTGGCTGCTTTATTGTAAAAAAGTGAATTAGTTATCGTCCCGGGAAGGGACTATAATCTCCTCTCCCGGATTGATGTATAAATGTAATGTCATGAACATCGTAAAATTCGTGTTCGTTTTGTTGCTTGTTGCAAGTGTTGGGGATGCTTTGGGGCAATCAGGAATTGTTTCCGGTAAAGTTGCCGGCCCACAGGATAATTTTGGTATTCCAATGGATACCATCACCTTAAAACTTGATGAGATTGTTGTCACCGCAATAGGAGTATCGCGGGCTGTCAGGGCCCTCGGTTATTCGGTACAGTCTGTTGAATCCAAAATGATTGTCCACTCCGCTACCACTAACCTCATTAATGCCCTCAGCGGAAGAGTTGCCGGAGTACAGATTACAAGCACCTCGGGCGCTGCAGGTGCCGCGAGTTACATGACCATCAGGGGTGTATCGTCTGTAACCGGGAACAACCAGCCCTTGTTTGTGATTGATGGTATGCCAATTGACAACTCCCAGCTTACCTCCGGCGACCCCGATGCCGGAGGTAATAACCTTCTCTATGGCGTTGCTCTTTCGAACCGGATTATTGATATCAACCCCGGGGAGATAGAAACGGTGAATATTCTCAGGAGCGGTGCTGCATCTGCACTCTATGGTATGCGCGCTGCCAATGGTGTTGTTGTCATTACAACAAAAAAGGGAGTTGCAACCGGTACAAACAATGAACATGTTGCTTTCAACTCATCGGTTACTTTTGATAGAGTTTCACAATTGGAGGGAATACAGAAGAAATATGCACAGGGCTTCACCAATTCAGCGGGAGTTGCCGCCTACAATCCGGTTACCACAGCAAACTGGGGTCCCCTGTTGTCTGACTTGCGTTTTGACGGTGCATCAGACAATCCTTACTATGTGCAGGGTAACATTGTACCTGTTGCCAATGCACCTGCAGGCGCTGCTGTTTATGCATACGACAATATCGGCAATTTTTTTAAAACTGGAATTTCTGTTAATAACTCCCTGTCGATGTCAGGTGGCAACCAGAATACTACTTTTTGCCTTTCTCTTGCCAATTCAAATAACAAAGGAGTAGTTCCGGACAATACTTTTAAAAGAACAAATGTTACCCTTTCAGGAAAATCAAAAATTTCTGAAAAATTCTCCGCTGAGGCCCGGGTTGGATATTCCAACTCGGGAGGCGACAGGATTCAGCAGGGTGCAAACACCTCGGGTGTGATGCTCGCGCTTATGCGTTTGCCCCTTAACTTCGACATCACAGGCGGCTCCGGCGACCCTGTTAACGACAAAATCTCTTACGCTCTTCCCGATGGACGTCAACGCAATGGCTATCAGGGCCAGGGATACGACAATCCTTTCTGGTCGGTTAATATGAACCGTTTCAACGATGATGTGAATCGACTGATTGGGAGCATTACTTTAAATTATTTAGTAAATAAGTGGTTAACTGTAACTTACAGGGCTGGTACCGATTGTTACAGTGACCGTAGAAAACAATACTTTGCCCTTAATTCGCGAACAGCTCCGGCTGGCAGGATCTATGAAGAACAATATTTTATGAAAGAGTTCAACAGCGATCTTCTGCTGAACATCCATCAAAAAATTAGCCAGGATTTTACATTCACAGCCCTCATGGGCCAGAACATGTATCAGTCGCAATGGCAAAGGCTGTTTGTTCAGGGCGATGGATTGAATGTTCCGGAATTTTACCAGTTGTCGAATGCCTCATCCATTAAAACGCGCGAAACAAAAGATAAAAAGCGAACTGCCGCACTCTATGCTGATATCGGTTTGTCGTATAAAAATTTGTTATATCTCAATGTAACGGGCCGAAATGAATGGTCAACCACACTGCCGGAGGGCGAAAACTCCTTTTTCTTTCCCTCCTTCAACGGCTCGTTAGTTTTCACGGAACTGCCTGCTTTGAAAAACATTAAAGCTATGCCCTTTGGCAAACTGAGGGCATCTTACGCCATCATTGCCAACGATGCATTCACTTACGGCACACTGCCAACCTATATCCAGGCTGCTTACAGTGATGGCTGGACTGACGGTGTAAGTTTCCCGGGCTGGGGAATTGCCGGTTTCCAGCTTTCAACGACATTGCCGGGCAATACGTTAAAGCCTGAATTACTTAAATCGTTTGAAGCCGGTTTCGACCTTCGCCTGCTCAATGACAGGATAGGGCTCTTCTTTACCTTTTATAACAACAAAAACGAAGATCTGATCCTTTCTGTTCCGGTTGCCGGATCTTCCGGATTTTTCTCTGCCAACATGAATGCTGCTTCAATGTTAAATAAAGGCGTAGAAATAACAGTAACAGCTGCTCCTGTTCAAAAGAAAAATTTCAACTGGAACATCGACATCAACTTTACCAGGAATGTAAACAAAGTACTCGAACTTGCACCAGGAGTTGACAATGTGGTCCTTGCCGGTCCTCCACGTTTACATACCAGGGCTGTTGTTGGTCAATCGTATGGAAGCCTTTTCGGTAACGACTGGGCCAGGGATGAGAATGGGAACATTCTAATTGTTGATGACCCGGGTGCATGGAACTACGGGTATCCGAAAAGCGACCCGAAAGAAATCAATCTGGGCAACGTAATGCCAAACTGGACAATGGGAATAAACAACACGGTCTCGTACAAAAATATTATGCTAAATTTTCTGATTGACATCAAAAACGGGGGTGTGATGTGGAATGGCAGCAGAGGGGCAATGTATTATTCCGGAACACATATTGATACTGAATCGAGAGGTGCCGGCGCAATTTATGTATTCGATGGAGTGAAATCCGATGGCTCTGAAAACGATATAAAAGTTGCAAAAGATGTTAACTGGTATTTCAATGGCGAAGGAAACAGCTTTACCGGGCCTGTCGGGCAATTTGTTGAAAAAACCGATTGGGTGCGGCTTCGTGAAATATCACTTTCGTACCGGTTAAACAAGATATTCTTAAACAAAACATTTTTGCACAGCTCGGAACTGTTCTTCACAGGAAGAAATTTATGGCTCTCAACTCCTTATTCAGGTATTGATCCGGAAACCAGTTTAACAGGCGCCGGCAACGGCCAGGGGATCGAGAATTTCAATATGCCGGGAACGAGGAGCTATACATTTGGTTTCCGCCTGGCACTTTAATTGTCTGAAACGTATGGAGGCATATAAAATGAAAAAAAATACCATTAATCAGTACGTCATTCAAAAATATCTTCTGATAGCATTACTTGCAGTGATAATTTCCGGTTGCCACAAATGGATTGATACATCCATCAACACGAATCCAAACAGGCCTTCTGATGTTACCATGAAATTATTGTTACCTTCAACACAGGGCACATTGGCTTATCTGGTTGGAGGGGAATACAGCCGTGCAGCTTCTATGTGGATGCAACATCTTTCAGGGGTTGACCGCCAGTTTCTCTCTCTGGAACGCTATGCCTCACTTGAATCGGAACAAAACAATCCATGGAACACTTTGTACGGCGTGGTCCTAAAAAATATAGATGTTCTTCAGAAAAAAGCGGAAGAAGAAAACGCAATGCAATTCCTCGGAATTTCTAAGGTGATGACGGCATATACCCTTGCTATAATCACCGATGTATGGGGCGATGCCCCCTTCTCTGAGGCTTTAAAAGGCGAAACAGGATTGCTGACTCCAAAATACGATTCGCAACAGGAAATCTATCAGGCTATGAACACATTGCTCTCTGAAGCAATAAGCAACTTCGGCGAAACTACTCCAATGGGCGTTTCGCTGCCTGAAACTGCCGACCTTATTTTTAAGGGCAATTCTGCCAAATGGATTGCTGTTGCGAAGTCGCTTCAGGTCCGAAATGCACTTCACCTGTCAAAGAGAAACGGTTACGGAGCTGTTTGCGATGCAATAAATGCCGGTGGCTTAATCGATGATAATTCAGGTGATTTCCAATTCAATTTTGGTGTTGCTGCCAACGAAAAAAACCCAAGGTTTCAGTTTGATTTGCAGCGTGGTGACATACGCGTTGGGGCCAAAGTTGTTGATTTGATGAACTCGGCCAATGACCCGAGACGGCCATGTTACTTCAACACGAAAGGAGCTGCAGGATATGCCGGCTCAGAACCGGGTGGAGGTAGTCTCTCTGCTTCCTGGATTGGCCCGTCTTACGCCGGGGCGGGCGCTTCTGTATTTTTTCTCAATTACTTTGAATTGAAGTTCATCGAGGCCGAAGCATTTTTCGATTCCGATAAAGCAAGGGCCGCCACCGCGTACAACATGGGAATAATAGCTTCACTCGCTAAACATGGTGTTAGCGATGGAGTATGGGAAGCAGCTCATGCTTCGGAAACGGCCGCCACTATTACATTCGAAAAAATTTTGACGGCTAAATATATCAGCATGTTCCTGAACCCTGAATCGTGGATAGACTGGAGGAGGACTGGGATCCCTGTATTGACATTGCCGGCATCCGGCATCAGTGCAACTCCCCGCAGGTATTTGTACCCAACCGATGAGCGTGTGTATAATAATAGCAATTATACTTCCGGCATTTTAGCTACCGGTCGCGTTTGGTGGGATGAGTAAAGTAAAATATTAATATGATGATATCAGTTTTATCTTCTGCATGAATAATGAAGATTAAATTATTTTAATTATTATTGTTAATGTTGTTTACTCAGTTACTCACTTCAAATTCAAATAAATATGTTAAAAAAAACAAAATCTTCGGCTATATTATTTTTTGCAGCGTGCTTCCTGTTATTTCAAAGTACATTACTCTCTGGCCAAACGGATACACTTCCGGCTGTTTCAACATCTGCTAATGTTGATATTGTGAGTCGCTATATCTGGCGCGGATTGGAAATCGGTCATGCTCCCGGAATACAACCTGCATTGTCCGCTAACTGGAAAGGCTTTACACTTGGAGCCTGGGGATCGTATAAACTAACAGGTGCAGGCGGACAGGAAACAGATTTCTACCTGTCGAAATCTGTTAGCTTCGTTACCGTTTCAGTTTGGGATTACTGGAGCTTTTGCGATACTACCGCCACTGACTTTTTCAATTACCGTAATAATACTACTGCTCATCTGCTCGAGGCACAGGTACTGTTTTCCGGAGGCGAAACCCTGCCTTTTAATTTTCTGGCGAGTTACTTCTTCCACGGAGCCGATCCCTCCCGAAGCATTTACCTTGAGCTTCAGTATGTGCATAAATTGGACATTGCCAACCTGGTTGTTTTTGCCGGTTATCAGGCAAAAGGCACTTACTACGCGTCAAAAACCGGCTTTGTCAATATTGGCTGCACGGTAAAGAAATCAATCCCGGTGACAGATCGTTTTTCCCTGCCATTAAGCCTAAGCCTGATAGTAAACCCTGCAGTTAATAGTACCTGGCTCGTTGCAGGTATTACATTCTGAAATTTAACACACCATGATCTCCATAACCATTCAAAATGAACAGGTTTACCCGCTTGTGGTCATCGAAGGACGACTTGATACGACAACAAGTGCAGAATTTGATCAGGCTGTTCGTCCTCTGATAGAAAAGGTGAATTACCTGATAATTGACCTTTCCCAATGCAACTATCTGTCGAGCGCCGGCATACGTATCCTTTTGGTATCAGAAAAAAAGTTGAAATCAAAGGGAGGTTGCTTATTCCTCACGGGTATTTTGCCCGAAGTATTTCAGGTGATTGAAATGGCCGGTCTGCATCATATATTTCGTTTATTCAAAAACACTGAAGCAGTCTATTATGAAATTGAACGAATATCACTTAAAGAAAAAGAAACCCGCGAATGGTCAGCCGGTGCCTGTTCTTTTCAGTTTCAACCCATTGAAAATGAAAGGAAAGCAGTTTTTTTTGTTAGTAATCAGGGAATTGTAGGGTATAATGAACTGGAGGTTTCAATTGGAATAGGATCGTCTGCCAAATCTATTGAAGAAGAGAAACAGGCACAGGGGGTTTTTATCACTTTGAGTCGCTGCGCGGGGTTCATCCCCACTGATACCAGCCAGCCTTCCGATTTCAACATTCCACAAAACCCGTCAAATGCCGGTGTGTTTGTCAGACTGGCGGTCTCGTTTGGCCGGCAACCTGGCGGTCTTGTGCGATTGTCAAAAACCGGCTCTGTTTTCCTGGGTGATCTGGCCGATGCATTGGACCCGATGAAACAGCAGCTCACATCAGGGCCTGAGGATTTGATTGCGTTGGTCATTGCCGATTTCAATTCTGCCACTCCCTCTGTTTCGCTTTGCCTGATGGTTGACCGGGAATTGAGAGATGTGTTAAAACAATCAGGTACGAATGAGATATCGGGTTTGACTCAAGCCACCAAACAGGGTATCATGTTATGGGGTGCAAAATTTATGTTGGATGAAGTCATCGGGGCCCATGCCGACATCTCCTTGTCAAACTTCCTTGAGAAAAATTTAACCATTGAAAACATTATCAGCGTAGAGGTCATTCATCTTTCCGATCAGTTGGTTAACCCCATGATATGGATGTTTATTTCCGATGGTATGGCTGATGCATCGGCCACTCGCCTCCAAATTGAAACCACGGATGATATTCTTTTCGAACCACATAAAGTTTTCCTGACGCGAAGATTGTACACCGACTCCGCGAGACTGGTGATAAAGCAGATTCATGGAGGCTATTCTGCACAAACCTACCAGGTAACTTCTTTTAACCATGAGAACAGAAAACTGAGGCCAACAGTATTAAAAATAGCCGACCGGGCCATCATCACGAGGGAATCGGATCGTTGTCAGCGGTTTGCCCTTCCATATATTATGAATAACAGCGCTATTGTGCTTGGCACAGAATTTTTTGGCGACACCGGGGCCCTCAGGTATAACTTCGTGGGGATAGGTGGTGAACAAACACAGCTGAAATGGCTGGCCCATTATTTTTTAAACTGGACGATAGACCAACTTGTACCTTTGTTCGACAAAATATTTTTACAAATTTTGAATCCATGGTACGGCCAGCCCATGCGCGAAACAATTTACCCGTTTAGCGATCATGATCCCACTCTTACATTTTTTCCGCGGCTTTGCGAAATAGCCACGGAGCTGCTATCTGTTTCTCCCGACAACAAGTTCATCATGGTTAAAGAAACCGGCCAAAGCCTTATTAACCCTTATTGGTTTTTGAAACATGAGTTTGTAAAGCATCACGAAACAGGTATTGATTATTACACCGCCATTTGTCACGGGGATCTGAATATGCAAAACATCCTGCTCGATGAAGATATGAACGTATATCTGATAGATTTCTCGGAGACAAGACCACGTTCGGTAGTATCTGATTTTGCCAGGCTCGAAGCTATTTTCATGGTTGAGCACGCCCCATTGGGAAATGAAAAAGAGATTGAAGAATATATAGAATTTATTTTCCGGTTTTACGATACCGGGCAACTTGATGAGCTCCCCGATTTTAGCTACACCGGTGAACATTTAAATAAGGTAAGGCGGAATATGTCATTGAGCCTAAAAATGAGAGAATATGCCTTCAAAAGCGCCTGTAGCAACCCTGATCCTGTTCCATATTGGCTGGCCCTGCTGGAGTGGATCATGCCAGTAGTATGTTATTCATCGTCCTCAATGGCCCACAAAAGACTTTCGATGATTGTATCGGGGCTTTTATGCCGGAAAGTGATGCAAAGTGATTTGTATGCTCAGTACCTTCATTAACAACACATTCTGATCAAGTGATATGTAATATTTCATCCAGTCCTGAAATTTTAAATGTTTTCTTTACAAAAGGCTGACAATTAGCGATTGAAAAGCAGCCCTTGCCGGCTTGTTTTGCATAACTGACACAAATCCGGATGAAGGACGAAGCGATATAGTCAACCTCTTTAAGGTCAAAAACAATTTTATCTTCAGGCTTGATATCCTTCAGGCCTTCTTCTGCCTGGAGAATTTCGCTCAGCTTAACAACAGCATGAGTATCCATTCGTCCTGTAAAAGTGAGAGTTATAATTTTTTCTTCGGTGTTATAATTGAAAGTTAACATGGCTCATTTATTAATGTTTAATTACGAATAGCAGCTACCGAAACGTCCTTGATCTTTTGACTTCTGACTTCAAACTTCTGACTTCTGTCTTCAATGGTTTTTATAATAATCATTCATGATATCATCGGCAAAGAGTGATTCATCGAAGTATTTCGACTGATCAAAGCCGAACCACAGTTCGTTTGTTTTCCGGCGGCTGACCCGCTGGATATTGATAAGGTTTTTTGCCGTGATATTTTCGGTGGTAATATTTTTTCCGCCGGTGCCACATCCCAGTGTTAATGACGGGGCAAGGTGATTAAAAAAGTATCCCACTGCACCCTGGGAGGTAGGTGTATTCACCAGGATGCGCCCCGCGTTAAGCAATACGGAGTATTCCATGATCCGTTTCTCATCATTGGCATAAATGCCGGCGCTATGGCCGATTCCTCCGAGGTAGTTGAGGTCGATGCAATAATTCACCGCTGTATTGTAATCTTTAGCGCTGTAAAATGCCAGGATTGGAGCGAGTACTTCAACAGAAAGAGGAAAATCTTTTCCTATCCCATCTAATTTTGCTATCAGGATTTTTGTCCCTTCCGGTACTGTAATTCCGGCTTTCGCGGCAATAACAGCTACAGACTGGCCAACAACAAAAGGGCTCATACTGTTTGTTTCAGGGACAATAGCTATCTCCTCAATTTTTTTAATTTCTTCACTGTTAAGAAAATAACAATGCTGTCGTACAAACTCTTCTTTAACTTCCTGTTCAATTGAATCAACCATTACAATAGCCTGCTCGCTTGCACAGATTGTTCCGTTGTCAAAGGTTTTTGAGGATATAATGCTGCTTACTGCAAATGGGATATCGGCGCTTTCATCGATGAAAACCGGAACATTACCGGGGCCAACACCTATGGCAGGATTTCCCGAACTATAAGCCGCCTTTACCAGTCCGGTCCCTCCTGTAGCCAGAATCAATGCAATCCTGGGATGTGCCATCATTATCTGTGTGAAATCTCTGCTGCCGGAAGATATCATCTGAATGCAATCTTCAGGAGCGCCCGCGCCAAGGGCAGCTTCATAACAGATTCTTACTGCTTCCGAGCATGATTTAGCTGCTCCCCTGTGCGAGCTGATGATGATCGGGTTCCTCGACTTCAGGCAGATGAGGATTTTAAACATCACCGTGGATGTAGGGTTAGTAACAGGTATCACAGCAAGAATGGGTCCGAGGGGCTGGGCAATTTCTGTTATCCCGGTGCGTGGATCGTAAGAGATTACACCAACTGTTTTTTCATTTTTAATACTTTCATAAACAAGCTGGGTTCCAAGTACATTTTTAATTACTTTGTGTTCCCACACCCCCATGCCGGTCTCTTCCTGTGCCATTTTTGCCAGTTTTACCCGGTTATTAAAGCCGGCTTTGAAAACAGATTCAACAATCAGGTCGGTCTGTTCCTGATTAAACTGATGAAACTCGGCAGCCGCCAACTGTGCCTTCTCAAGAATGTCGTTGGCATTTTTTAATAGATTTTCTGACATAATATTGTAATTACTAAAACAAACTGTTTAACGCAAATATGCAAAATAATCAGATGTCTTTCTTGTTTCTATCTGTTTTTTTAAATAATAGTGTTGGCAGACAAGTTCAATGTTTAGGATCCTTTCCTATAAGTGATAAATAAAAGCTGTATTATATTCAACTGCGTTATTAAAAGTTACTCGCTCGTTGAAGGTATTACATTTTTATATCTTGTATATTTGTATGGGAAATGATTTTACTGTAAAAGAATAGCAATATATTTAATCAACAGTCAATGAAACATTGGATACAAATCATTCAGAAACCGGGAGTTGTAATTTCAATATTATTTTTTTCATTATTTTCTCAGGCGCAACTTCCCAAAATTGTTTTTGCTCCTCAATGGTTGCCTCAGGCACAGTTTGCCGGCTATTATATTGCTCAGGATAAAGGCTTTTATAAGGAGGCCGGTTTAGATGTCGAGATTATTCATCCTTCAGCAAGTGTAAAAGCTTCAGCGTTGCTTGCC
>JBAXXU010000113.1:0-13341 GCA_037127735.1 Bacteroidota bacterium | reverse complement strand
ATAATCAAAATGTGCTAAAAGCTTTGAATGTTATCGCTGATTATAAAAGAATCTGAAATCAAAAACTTTTAACTTTAGTCACTCCAAACTCTGGCTCACTGATTAGTTACCCAAAATGTAATATTATGAACCGAGCATGTTTAACAAAAAACACAACCGAGCTTGCGAGCTCAACGAAGTTAAACTTGCATGAACAAAATCAACATGCGAGCTCCATCCGACCTTTTAAAAATAATTTTGCACGGATGAAAAACTTTATGATGTCATTAGCTATCAGCACGGTGTTAATATTTGCTTTATGCAGCGGTTTATCAGCTGAAAAGCTGCCATCTCCGTTTATAATCCTGCCTCAGCCACAAAATGTAGTCTTGCTTAAAGGCTCAGGACTTGAGACGGGGAAACTACAGCAAATAATTCTCAAAGGTGATTTCGATAGGCCTGTAATGGGAAATATCCTTTCACAGCTTCCAATTGGAAGATCATCAGGTAATGGAACGGTTACTCTTATCCTCGATAAAACCCTCCTTTCACTCCCGTCTGATGAAGGTTATGTTATGACAGTTTCACAAGACAGGGTTGAGATAATTTCAAAAGGCGAGGCAGGCTTGTTTTATGGTTGTCAGTCCCTTGAACAACTCCTCGAAGATGCCAGGGATTATAATAAATCTGTTCCTTCCTGCAAAATTACCGATTATCCTGTCCTCTCCTACAGGGCTGTTCATTTTGATGTCAAGCACCACCTCGATCACATGAACTATTATTATGAAAGCATTGACAGGCTGGCACGTTATAAAATTAATGCCGTGGTATTTGAGTTCGAAGATAAACTGCGTTATCAGCGCCAACCTCTGGTCGGGGCTCCCCAGTCGATCAGCATTGATGAAATGGCTGCATTGACAAAATATGCCTGTGAAAGGCATATCGAAATCACACCTTTGGTTCAGGGTTTAGGTCATGCAACATTTATTCTGAAACATCAGGAGTATGAAGGTCTGCGTGAATTAGGATGGAATACATGGGCATTTTGCCCTCTTAATGAGGGAACATATCAGGTGCTTTTCGACCTTTACAGAGATGCTATCGCTGCAACCCCGGGTTCAAAATATCTTCATATCGGGGGAGATGAGATCGGTAATATAGGATTGTGCCCGCGCTGTAAGCCAACGGCAGATAAAGAAGGCATGATGAGCCTGAATCTCTACTGGCTTAAAAGAGTATGCGAATTTGCAAAAGAAAACGACCGTATTCCAATATTCTGGGATGATATGCCACTGCAACATTCAGGAGTGTACGAAAGTACCTATAGTGATGATGTCACTGGCCAGGCAACCTGGAAATATAAGCGCTCTCGACTGGTATAAAAGTCGCGGATTAAATGCCATGATCGCCACTGCTACAAACACTGAAGGAGGAATGTTTTTTCAGCCCGATAACCGCGATCTTGATGCAACATCTGCAGGTATTGTGAATATCAGGAGCTTTATACAACTGGCTGCAGATAGAAATATCAACGGAATGCTCTGTACTGCCTGGGATGATAAATCTCCCCACATGGAAAATTACTGGCGCGGATTTATAGCATCTGCCGAATATAGCTGGTCTCCAAACAGGCGAACACTCGAAGAATATGACAACGCATCGTTGCAAAGAGAGTTCGGAATATCAATGGCTGACTATTTAAGCTTTACTAATCAGCTGCAGAAAGGTTCAGTTTTATGGTATGAAGCTTTTTTTAGAAATGGCAACCAGTTAAGTGATGAGAACGCTCTGCAAAGCTTAACTCAACTCGAACACTGGCTCAAACCGTTGGAAGGCCGGGAAAAAATTCAGTTTGATTATACATCAAAACTGATTGAATTACCTGATTTAAAATCTCCCGGTTCGTGGAGCCAAAAATATAAAAACCGCCTTGACAAGGCTATTATTGAAATGAATAACTATAAGAATTTGTCGGAGCGGTTAACAGAACTCTGTAATACTTCCAAAAGGAACAGGTATTACTGGAGTCTCTCGAAAGTACTCTACGATCTTCAGAGTAACACCCCCAGGATATTGATTGCTTTAAAGGAGTGTGACAGCGCCGATAAGGTTAAACAGAAGTCTGGCATGGGAAATATAAAAAAGGCTATGAATGACTTTCAAAGAGTCTGGACGGAGGTACAATCAGTTTATGGAGAGACACGTTTTGTTTCTTATCCGTCAAACTATTTGCCTGACAGGTATTTCCATCTGGCCAGCCAGCGTGAAGACTTATCATGGATGATCCAGGCTCAGGAGTTATTTTTTGGAATGATTGAAAAATGGTTGCAAAGTCAATAATCAAAGTCCACGCAAAAAGGCAGCCAGTCTGAGGAGATCATCCCCGGATTCAAAATTGACCTTATATGATTTTAAGTAGCCCTTAATAATGTCAACCTTTTGTGGAAACTGATCCATAACATTTTTTCTGTTGAATGGCACAAAACCACCTGATGCAGTCGAAAGGTAATATTCCATTGTTTTTTGTAACAGGATATCTTCATCAGGTATGAGTTCATAAAAATTTCCCCCAGTAGCCATTGAATTATAGGAATCTATTGAAACATTCCTGGCCGGAACACCATAGGCGCCCTTCTTCAGAACCTCCTTAAATTTAATATATTGCTTCAGGCCCACTCTTATATTGCCTCCCGAGACAAGTTCAATATAACCATTATCATAGAAAAAAGTATCCTGTGCAACAACAATAAACCGGATATCTTTCTTCCTTGTTATTGTGAGGGTGTCACGCGATTGGATAAATTCAATTTCCCCCAGCAGAAAATTATAATTTAGCTGTGTAGTATTGGCAATACCATTTTTAAATACAACCTGTCCGGCAGTAAACTCCTGATAATGATATCTTTCCTTAACCGGGAAATAGTCCAATACCTTCGTCCCTGCCCTGACGGTAATAAGATCATTCTTCTGTGCAGAAACAGAGATACTTAAAGAAAGAATTAAACAAACGCTGATAATAATTCTCTTCATAAATACGGAATAATTTAATATTAAAACTACTTCCCTTTGTGTAACTTTGTGTTTACCTTTGTTATCCTTTGTGTTTCAAGGTTTTATATTCAACACAAAGGACTCTAAGGATTTCACAAAGATACTCGAAAGACTTTTTCAACACCCTTAACCTCAACATTCAGATCAAAGACGCTGTAAAAATTCAGCAAGTTTGAGAAGATCATCCTTTGAATCAAAATTGATTTTGTTTGATTTAAGGTAATCCTTTATAGCAGCTTCCTTTTCAGGAAAAAGCTGCAAAACAGTTTTCTTCCTGAATTGAATAAACCCGCTTGATTTTGTTGCGAGGTAATAATCCTTTGTTTTCTGAAATACCATGTCCTCATTTGCCGACAGTTTATAAAAATTGCCATCAGCCGGTAACGAATTATAGGAAGATGTGGCTGAACCCGAACTTGAAACGCCATAAGAATCCTTCTTAAGTACCTGCTTAAGTTTAATACGTTGTCTTAAGCCCACACTGACCGGGCCACCACAGATCTGTTCGAGATAGCCATTATCAAAGAAAAAGGTATCTTGTGCAACGGCAATGAACCGGATATCTTTCTTCTTTGCAATTGACAGAGTATCTTGCGATTGAATAAACTCCATTTCATCCAGAAGAAAATTGTAATTAAGTCTGTTGGTATTGGAGTTACCATTTTTAAACAGAATCTTTCCGGTTATAAATTCCGGGTAACGATATCTTACAGAAACCGGAAAGTAATCAAGAATCCTGGTCCCTGCCCTAACCGTAATCAGGTCATTATTTTGTGCTGAGAGAGAGATGTTTAATATGAGAATAGAGCAAATTAAGAATACAATTTTCTTCATTGATAAAAATTATTTTAGAGATTTAAAAATATGTTTCGCTTATCCGGTAAATATACGAACCTTTTTGGTTCCGGTATAGCGGGCTAAGAGTGCCGGTTCTTTCATATATATCACATTATTATCAACTTTTTATGTTACTTTTTTATTAATAAATACTACTATTTTCGGGATTTTTTTCCAAAAAGTCGCTGTTTACTATCACTACTGTCCGGTTAAATATTTACAAAACTACTGAAACCCCTTATTTTATTAGGTCCCAACAAGACGTCTTATTTCATGGGGTGACTTTCATTTCTACCGATATTAAGTCCCTGACGGGACTGTCCCATCAGGACAATATATTGGTAGAAAAGAAGTTGCAGTTTAACCCAAAAGTCCCGTAGGTACGCAATGGAATTTAGCCGGACAAAAGTCGTGCTGTTTTATATACGAATGCTCTTTTATTATCAGGGTTCTCATTCACGGTTATCTTCAGGTAATTGGTTTTCAAACAAACATTTTCAAAGAAAGACCTAATGTTTCAGCCATTTGTCAAACCAGTCAAAAGCTTCCCTTTGCATATTTGAATCGAACTTATGTTCACCCGGATAAAATGAACATTTGTACCGGTCAGGAGCATTTGCTTTTTTAAAGACCTCCTGCAGTATTTTATCGGCTGAATTCATTTCCGGCAGAGTGTACAATTGATCATCCGAATCATTGAGCACAAGGGTTGGAAGAGGTACCCGCAAACCAAGAATCTCCGGAAAATCCAGTTCATTTGGAAGAATAGGAACATAAGTCATCCAGGTATGTGTAAATGATTTATTTATAATAAAATCTTTCCAGGTTGTCATGAACCCTACACAAACAGCGCACTTGATCCTTTTATCCAGGCCTCCCATAAAAACAGTTCTCATACCTCCACCCGATAATCCTCCGCATCCGATTCTCTCTTTATCAACATCTTCGCGGGAACATAAAATATCCAACGCTATCCGGTCTTCGGCAAAAAATACACCCGGCCAGGTTGTCCCTGCACTAAATAATGATTTTGCCATCACCGATTCGTGGTTACTTGCCCAATTGTTGTAGGCTTCGATGTTTTTTGGATCCTCGGGATTTTCATCATTCAACCCTTCCCGTAAATTTTCAGGAATGTCATGCATCATCACCCGGCGGCTTGCAAAGGGAAAAGCATCAGATACCAGAACAACATATCCTTTTTTGGCGATTTCATTTGCCCAGGCATGGCCACTATAATAATTTTTCTGATGCTCTTTCATCAGGGGATGCTGATCATCACTTGTTTTGGTTATTTTCCTTGTTCCGAAATATTTATTACCTCCATGATCGTGAAAAGCCAGTATGCCGGGCAATGGTGTTTTTGCATTTGCGGGTTTCAGCAAAATGGCATCTGTTGGCCGGCCATAAGGTAATTGCCAGCTCAGTTCTTCAACCTGCAACCCATCATAAATGAACTGATTTTTTACTTTTACTTCAGGAATTTCACCAATATCAGGGATGGCCAGTCTTTCTTTAAGACGCTCGTCGGCGGCTTTCTGCCATTTTAGAAGATCTGACCATTCCTTCTTACGGTATGACAGAGAAGGTAATTTATTTCCGGTAAGAGACGAAGCCCACTTTCCGTATTGACCGATGATACTCAGATTTTCCTCTTTCTGTTCCATAGTTTCCATTTGAAGACCGATAGTAGAATTTGAGAAATCGGGGTATGCGTCTGTTACTGATGCAAATCCTTCTGTAAATTTGCTGCCGGCTATACTTAAGCCTGCCATACCGGCATATTTAAGGAATTTTCTTCTACTGTTTTTCATTTTTCAGGTTAAGTTCAGGTTATGAAATTTGTTTTCACTCATGGCTGAAATGCAGCCGGTATATTTTTGTTATCTGATAATTTTCTGAATCGCGGGTTTAAGCGATTCGGCTATTCGCATCATTCCCAAATCGTTTGGATGAACACCATCTACTGTTCCTTCATGATCGTATCCGATAAGGCCATCACCCTTTTTATAATAGAGTTCCTTTATGCCTGATTCCTTCAGGGTCTTGAAAGCCCGCTGCAGTTCAATATTCTTTTTTTCATTACCGGATTCCTCTTGTTTAACGAAGCCGTTCTCGTAATAAAAAGCTTCCACAAGTAAAACAGGAACTTCAGGTCTTTTCTTTTTCAGTAATTTTACCAGTTCAATCGCCCTGTCATAAATTAGTTCTGTCTGTGTGTTTGGATTACAGTCAATTGCATATAAAGAAGCATCTGTTTCACACATTGCTTCACCTACAGGAAGATCAAATGTACCGCTTCCACTAAAACCCATATTGATAAAACTTCGGTCAATTGCCCGCGAAAGAATATTGGTAAAAGCCATACCCGGCCTCGAGGCACAGCCACCCTGGGCAATACTGCTCCCATAATAAACAACCGGCTTTTTGACAATGAGATAGTTCTCTTTTGGCTGTGTTATATCTGCACTGCTGTTTACCCCGATGGATAATGATTCAACGCCATCGTATAAAGGAAGGTTCAGCAAGTATTCTCTATAAATTCCTACATCAGACTTTACAAGGGTAAAATCATTGTTTTTACCTTTCACCCGACCTGTATTAACATATTTCCAGCTACCATTAACAAATGCATAAAGGTCAATTCCTTTTATACCTGTAAATGCCATGTGATCCATAATATTGTCTTCCATAACAGTCCAACGAACTACTATTTGTGAAGCATTGGTACAAAAGCGAATTGATATTCCTGCAGAATTTTGGCCAAGGTCCCATACATCTTTGCGTATTTTGTTTTCATACTCCCGTGGGAAACGCGCATAGTTTTTTTCAGTATGAAATTTACCTATTATGGTAAAAGACTGCCCATCATAATACTTTAAGGTATCTTTTACAGCCTGTACCTGGCACAATGCGTTTCCGGATAAAATAAAGAACCCGCAAAAAACAAAAACAATATTGCTGCATGCAGTTCTGTAGTTCCGGATTAAGTTAATAAAGCTTCTCACCGGCTTTTTAAAATAAATATTTCCTGAGTTGTTGTTCATTGTATCACATTTTAATGTCAATATTAATTAAAATAACAGGAGCCCGGAATTAAATCCGTCATTATTATTTCATTTTTCCCCACTTAAAGTTGTAACCTTTAATGCGGATAAATATTCCACCCCGATCTTCCGAACGGTAAGCTGAAGAGGATTGGCATCCTGTAAAAACAATAAGCATACAGTTTATGTTTCCAATAATTATAATAATTTTGGTATTCATCAGTTTTATTAATTATTTTAGAACTCTTTTATTTGCTAATGATGATACTCACTTAGTTAAGAGACAACCCTTCCGTGATAAAAATTAACCATGAACTTAGGCCTGCTGACTTTTCAGGTAAAATTAAAAGGTTTTGGCAACTTTCTGAGCAGAAGATTCATCTGATCGAAACACAATATGATGAATCCAAAGGTTCACCTGTATTTACAATTGATGGTAAGTATTCTACACGAGGATGGACGGAATGGACACAAGGGTTTCAATATGGCTCTGCAATACTCCAGTTTTATGCCACCGGGGAAAAACAGACACTGGAAAATGCAAAGAAGAAGACTCTGGATAAAATGGCCCCGCATATCAGCCATACCGGAGTGCACGATCACGGATTTAACAACGTAAGTACTTATGGAAATCTATTGCGCCTCATGCGTGAAGGCAAAATACCTTTCAACGATTGGGAGAAGAATTTTTATGAACTGGCCCTTAAAATCTCAGGCGCGGTTCAGGCTTCCCGATGGACATCCATAAATAATGGAGGCTTCATATATTCTTTCAATGGGGCACATTCATTGTTCGTTGACACGATACGATCATGCCGGGCGCTAATTATCAGTCATATTCTGGGGCATGTTCTACAGGGTGAAGGTGATGTTAAGATCAATATCCTGGAACGTGCAATACAACATTTAAAAGCTACTGCAACCTTCTCTGTTTTTTACGGAGAAGGGCGTGATGTTTATGATGTTTGGGGCCGTACTGCACATGAGAGTATTTTCAATGTAAAAGATGGAAACTTCCGTTGTCCAAATTCACAACAGGGATATTCCGGCTTTACTACCTGGACAAGAGGCCTGGCCTGGGCTATATGCGGATTTTCGGAACAACTTGAATGGCTGGAAACTGCAGATGAGAACGAACTCATGGCGTTCGAAGGAAAAGACGCCCTTTCATCACTCATGTTAAAAGCCGCGAAAGCTACCTGCGATTTTTATATTGAACATTCACCAACTGATGGAATTCCCTATTGGGATACCGGAGCCCCTGATCTTCATAAGTTGGGTGACTACCTGGGCAAACCCGCGGATCCTTTCAATGCCTTTGAACCCGTTGATAGCTCCGCGGCAGCAATTGGAGCACAAGGTTTATTGAGATTAGGGAAATTCCTTACCGGAAAAGGGGATGCTGAAGCAGGTACCCACTACCGGCAGGCAGGACTTACCGTGTTAAATACCTTACTTGAAGAACCTTATCTAAGCTCAGATTCAAACCATCAGGGACTGTTATTACACTCCATTTATCATCGTCCAAATGGTTGGGATTATGTACCGCCGGGCAGCAAAATTCCTAATGGCGAATCCGGTATGTGGGGCGATTATCATATTCGTGAAGTGTGTCTTTACCTTCAACGTATCATTAACAATGAACCTTATTACACTTATTTCAATTGCGTTAAATGAGCTCATTACCACTAACCGACCTTTCAAAACTTTGCATTCATACTATTACAACAAAGCCCTGGACAATTGAAGAGGCAGCGAAAAATTATGCAGATAATGGTGTTAAGGGAATTACCGTCTGGAGGGATTCACTCCTGAATCGCAACATAAAGCAGACGGGTGAGATGTTACGCCAACACGATCTCACCATTGTTTCGCTTTGCAGAGGAGGCTTTTTCCCTGGCAAGGAACTTAGGAAACGACAAGCTGCCATTGATGATAACCGGAGAGCTATTGAAGAGGCTTTCGAACTGGGTTCTAAAATGATCGTACTTGTCTGTGGCGCCGATCCTGCACAATCTTTGGAAGACTCGCGAAAGCAAATTCAGGATGGCATAAACGCCATACTTCCAGAGGCAAAATCTGCCGGTGTTAAGTTAGCTATTGAACCTCTGCACCCGATGTATGCCGATACCCGGTCAGCTATTAATACTCTGGCACAGGCTAATGACATGACCGAAGCGTTTAATTCTCCCTCGGTAGGAGTGGCGATAGATTTGTACCATACCTGGTGGGATCCGAATCTGGGAAAAGAAATAAGACGCTGCGGAGAGAATAACTCATTGCTGGCATTTCATATATGCGATTGGAGATCACCTACTACTGATTTACTCAACGATCGTGGATTAATGGGTGAAGGTTGTATCCCGGTCAGAAAAATCAGATCATGGGTTGAGGCAACAGGCTTTAATGGGTTTATAGAAGTTGAGATTTTCTCTACGGAATATTGGAAAACGGACCAGAATGAATTTTTACGAAGGATTTTAGATGCATATAGGGAACATGCTTAGAGAGTGTTGTTTTACCCCCTGCCTCCCAGGAGGGGTTTTAAGAGTGAAGGTGTTTTTTAAGTCCCCCCCGGGGGATTTAGAAGTAAAAAAAGAATGAAGGGGATGGGTTAGTATTACTATTGTAAAGCACACATAACCAGTAAAATATATATAATATTACTATTAGTCATCATGAAGCAACACACAGTAGGAATAATAATGAATGGCGTAACAGGCCGTATGGGAACGAACCAACACTTGCTCCGTTCAATTGTTGAAATAATTAAACAGGGAGGCGTGAAGATCGGCTCCGGGGAAGTCATCATGCCCGACCCGATTCTGGTCGGACGTGATGAAAACAAGTTAAAAAAACTTTGTGACATAACAGGTACTACTAAAATGAGTACGGATTTGGATGAAGCGCTAAAGGATCCGGAATACCTTATCTATTTTGATGCACAAACCACGGGCAGAAGGGCTGATGCCGTGCGGAAAGCAGTAAAAGCAGGTAAACATATTTACTGCGAAAAGCCAATTGCCGTTAGTACAAAGGTTGCTTTGGAACTTTATGAAATATGTACAAAGGCCGGACTTAAAAACGGTGTGGTACAGGATAAATTATGGCTTCCCGGAATTCTGAAACTCAAACGACTTATTCAACAAGGTTTCTTTGGCGAAATTCTTTCCGTCAGAGGAGAGTTTGGATATTGGGTATTCGAAGGCGATTCAATAGCTGCGCAACGACCTTCATGGAATTATCGTAAAGAAGACGATGGGGGTATTATTGTTGATATGCTCTGCCATTGGCGATATGTTTTGGATAATGTATTTGGAAAAGTAAAAGCTGTTTCCTGTCTGGGGGCAACACATATCAACAAAAGGGTTGACGAAAACGGGAAAGAGTATAAATGCACTGCTGACGATTCAGCATATGCAACATTTGAATTGGAAGGAGGCATTATAGCGCAATTTAATTCTTCGTGGACAGTGAGAGTCAGACGAGATGATTTGCTTACCCTGCAGGTGGATGGAACAAAAGGTTCGGCTGTGGCGGGCCTTCGCGAATGTTACATTCAACATTACGGCAATACGCCAAAACCTGTTTGGAACCCTGATATTGCTCAACCAATTAATTTCTTTGATGGTTGGGCGAAAGTGCCGGATCAGGAAATTTATGATAATGCTTTTAAAGTTCAATGGGAGTTATTCCTGAAACATATTGTGAAAGATGAGCCATTTCCATGGAATCTTCGTGAAGGAGCCAAAGGTGTTCAACTTGCTGAAATAGGATTGGAAAGCTGGGCAAAACGCTGTTGGCTGGAGGTACCTGAATTAAGATTAAGTAAATAATCTTTAGTCTTATTGTTATTATTTCAATCGAAATGTTTATTTTTGAATAACTTAACTGAAAAAGAAAAATATTTTGAAGATTTCTTAGCAGGTAACCAAATGAATTTTATTATTATGTTCAATACTTCCCATCTCCACCCGATGATTGTGCACTTCCCTATTGCACTTATAACTGTTGGTTTCGTAGCTGAAGTTGTTTCTCTTTTTTTCAAAAGTGAAAAATGTCTTTCAAAGACCGGTTTTTACCTCATGATACTTGGAACAATTGCTGCTGTTGTTGCCTGGACAACCGGGCAATTGTTTACCAATGAACCGGCTCAGGGTGAGATTGTAAGAGTATTTGCACAACATGAAACAGGAGCTCTGATAACAATGATCCTTATGATCATTGGTTCAGTGTTCAGGATATTGCTGATTATTAAAAAGAAAGATGAGACACAGCTTAAATGGATAGCTTTCGGATTTTATTTTTTAGCATTCGCTGCTGTAACATTTACAGGATATATGGGAGGTACCATGGTATATAATTTCATGATGTCTCTGTAATAAATCATCAGGAGTGTGAAATATACTTTATGTGCTTTATATTAACTAAATTGACTATTATGAAGACAGTTAACAGATTAATTATTTTTACATTAGCCCTTGGGATGATATTCGGTTGTACCCCAAAACCGGTTAATTCTATTGAAAATCTTAAGTCTGCTTATAACGGCGAATCAACAGCAAGTGCAAAATATGCTGCATTTTCAGAGAAAGCCAAAGCAGAGGGTTTTGATAGAGTTGCTGTAATGTTTCAGGCTACTTCAAAAGCTGAAGCTATTCATGCAAATAATCATCTGAAGGTACTTGATAAGCTTGGAGTTAAAGTCGATGGACCTCAGTTAGGCGCTTTTAAAGTTCTTTCAACTGCAGAAAATCTGACAGATGCAATAAATGGAGAGACCTATGAACTCGAGACAATGTACCCCGGGTTCATTGCAGCTGCCGAAAAAGAGAAATCAGCTGACGCGATAAAATCGTTTTCCTGGGCCTTGGATACAGAAAAAAAACATGACGCATTCTATAAAACAGCGCTGACAACTCTTACCGGAGGAGGTGAAAAGAGTCTGCCGGAACATTGGTTGGTTTGTCCGGTTTGTGGAAACACCTATGATTTAGGAACAGTTACCACTGCCTGCGATTTCTGCATGACTCCAAAGGAAAAATTTATAGCTTTTTAAATCTGTAGGCGGCTAAAATTTTTTGATATATCTCAGTATTATCATATATACCGGTGAATTTTTCAGCTCCGGGTCCAAAGGCATATACCGGCAACATAACCGCAGTATGATCTTTGGTTGAGAAGTTAAGTCTGACCTTATGAGTCTGTAAATCGCCACCGGTAATTGTTACACCTCCGGTTTCATGATCAGCCGTTATAACCACCAGAGTATGGCCATCATTTTTAGCAAAATCGAGCGCTACACCCACGGCTTTATCAAAATCAAGAGTTTCGTCAATAAGTGTATCTGCGTAATTTGTGTGACCTGCCCAATCTATTTGGGATCCTTCAATCATAAGAAAAAATCCCTTAGGATTTTTATTCAATAGCTCGATGGCTTTACCTGAGGATAACGGAAGCATATCACCTCTTCCATTTAACCGGTAAGGATTATGTACAGGAACAGTAAGTCCGGCAAGCTTTCCGAAAGTAGATTTCAGAACCATATCCATCGAAGTATCCACCTCATAACCTCTGAATTTAAGACTGTCAATCAGGTTTATTTTGTCTTTCCTTTTTGCAAAATGGTCATATCCTCCCCCGATAAAAACATCAATATCGGTTTTCAGAAAATCCTTGGCAATATCCTCATAACTTCCCCTGCTTGATTGGTGTGAAATAAATGATGCCGGTGTTGCATGCGTAATTGAAGAGGTAGAAACCAGGCCGGTGGCGAGACCATTTTCTTCTGCAATTTCCAGGATTGATTTGGCTTTTCCACCCTCAGAATCAATACCAATAACTCCATTTTTGGTTTTCTTCCCTGAGGCTAAAGCTGTCCCGGCTGCCGCTGAATCGGTAATATAGTTGTCTGAAGAAAACGTTTTTTGTAATCCTGTCACAGGACATCTTTCAATATTCAATGGTTTATCAGACACTGTCATTGCTGCATATACAGCGGGAATACCCATTCCATCACCAATCATAAAGATAACATTTCTGATTTCCGGGCTTTTCTTGTTTGCCAGTTTCTTAGATGAAAAACATGAAGTTAAAGATGCGCCAAGTATAGTCAGCAGCAATAAGTATGATATTTTCTTCATAATAAGTTGCAGATTAATTTAATTCATTTATCCTGAATTATTCACAAATATACATAAAGTGCTATTTTCCTTTGTGTTACTTTGTGAGGTACTTTGTGTCCCTTAGTGGTAAAAAATCCTTAACCACAAAGGAACTCAAAGGATTACACAAAGGTTAACCAAGTAAATGAATAATTAAGGTTAAGTCTTCGTAAAAGTAAAATTTTTACAAAAGTGAGCAAAGGAATAATGGTTACTAATCAGAGCCTATAGTTTTGAGCGCCTAAAGTTAAAAGTAATAAGAT
>JBAXXU010000112.1:0-13741 GCA_037127735.1 Bacteroidota bacterium | reverse complement strand
TGTAGTTTAATAATTTGACTAATTCAAATCGTCACGCTCCAAAAAAAACGCTACAACCAAGATCCATTCAAGATTTCAATGAACGATTTTTAATTTTTAGTGGACACTAATTATTTTACGTAGCTGTTTAATCTGATAAGCTTTGGCTTTAGCGCCTGATAATTAACATATAAAGATAGGAATAATTTCAAAAACTCAGGCCTGTTTTTAGCTTATGTTGGAAAATCTTTGTCTGGGGGTCGTGCGAAGCGACAGACAGCGTAGCCCCTCAAGGGATATCAAGAGTTCCAGTGCTGAGTCATCAACTGTTTCCGGGTGTAACATTTAAAGCTCTCTAAAGGCTTGTTGAAAAGTTTCGAGACAAAATTGAGTGTTTTGGGATCGAGATAGTTGAGATTACAAAGCTCCTCAACAATCTCTTTTTTGCCATAGTAATCTATCAGGAACTTAATTTCTTTCAGGTTACCAAAAATAAAAACCCTTTCGATAATCAATCGTTTGGAAATATGATCCCCATCACCGGAGATATCGACATCCCAAAAATGAGGTGTATCTGATCATCGCCCGGAGTCTGGAGCGCTTAAAATTTATCGGGTAAATAAAACCGCAAGAAAAATTCTTAAATGATCAGCATTGCATCGCCATAAGTACCAAAGCGGTATTTCTCCTTAACGGCTGTTTTATAAGCGTCAAAAAGCAGATCAAACCCTGCAAACGCCGATACCATCATAAGAAGCGTGGAATATGGCAGATGAAAATTACTTATCATCATATCGGGTACCTTAAACTCGTAAGGCGGAAATATAAATTTATTCGTCCAGCCATCAAATGGCTTCAGGTAGCCATCGGTTGACACTGAACTCTCAAGTGTCCTGACAACTGTTGTACCTACTGCACAAATCCTGTACTTATTATCTTTGGCTTTATTTACAATATTAACAGCCTCATCAGTTATCACGATCCTTTCAGAATCAACTTTGTGCTTGGTAAGATCTTCCACATCGACGCTCCTGAAATTACCCAACCCGACGTGCAGTGTTATCTCGGCAAACTTAACACCTAATATCTCAAGTTTTTTAAGCAACTCCCTGCTGAAATGTAACCCTGCAGTGGGTGCAGCAACAGCCCCTTCATGCTTTGCAAAAATAGTCTGGTATCTTTCGCTGTCCTCAGGCTCGACCGGCCTGTTGATAAATTTTGGAAGAGGCGTTTCGCCCAGGCTGTATAATGTTTCCTTAAACTCCTCATAAGTACCGTCAAAGAGGAACCTCAGTGTTCTTCCTCTCGAAGTGGTATTATCAATCACTTCTGCAACCAAAAGATCGTCACCTCCAAAATATAATTTATTCCCTATTCTTATCTTTCTTGCCGGGTCAACCAATACATCCCACAAACGTTGCTCTTTGTTCAACTCCCTCAATAAAAAAACCTCTATCTCAGCGCCGGTCTTCTCCTTATTACCAAATAACCTTGCCGGGAAAACCTTGGTATTATTTAAAACCAATACATCATCTTCTTTAAAATATTCAGTTATATCCTTAAATATTTTATGTTGAATCTCCCCACTTTTTTTGTTAACAACCAATAACCTCGACTCATCCCTGTTCGCTGAAGGATACAGAGCAATAAGCTCCGGTGGCAAATTATACCTGAATTGCGATAATTTCATAAGAAATATATAATTGTTGTGGATTAAGAGTTCCGTTATACGTAAATAAATCAATTATGTTGCATTTGTTCAATGTATTCCTGGAATTTTTCTATGTTGCAGGCTTTGCTCACATGAAAAGAACCTATTGCTGTTCTCTCAAGCGCAGATAAGTAACTTCCGCTTTTCAGAGCCAGTCCGAAATCCCTGGCGAACGACCTGATATATGTTCCCTTACTGCAGACCAGCCTGATTTTTGTTTCAGGAATACCAAAAGAAAGCAGTTCAATTTCCCTGAAAAAAACAGTAACAGGCTCAAGCTCTTTATGTATTCCTTCGCGTGCGTATTCATACGCTCTTTTGCCTGCTATCAGCTTTGCAGAATACATCGGGGGAAGTTGTTTCTGCTCTCCTAAAAAACTATTCAGAACTTCTCTCACGATTTCCTCAGTAATATGGTCTGTCGGATAATGATTATCTGTCGCTGTTTCAAGGTCAAATGAGGGGGTTGTGGCACCCAGGTGGAATGTTGCCACATATTCTTTATCGAGATCGCGGAACTCATCAATCTTTTTTGTTGCCCTTCCTGTACATATTATCATCAATCCACCGGCGAGCGGATCGAGGGTGCCGGCATGGCCAACCTTTATTTTTTTTATTCCGAAAGCACTCCGGATCATTATCCTCACCTTATTCACCAAATCAAATGATGTCCAGTAAAGCGGCTTATTGAACAACAGAACCTGCCCTTCCTCAAAAATGCATTTCTTCTGTTCCTCCATTTTAGCTCAGAAGAATTGCTGCCAGACCAATAATTGCACAATATATTGAAAACCAGACCATCTTGCTCTTCTTAACAAGTGTTATCATCCATTTACAGGCAAAGTACCCTGAGACAAAAGCTACAAGGAAACCCAGAACGATACTCATAAAGTTCAGGCTTCCGGCAGCGCTGCTTCCTTTTGCCATCTCCATCACATTAGCTCCTATTACAGGTACCAGGACCATCAGGAATGAAAATTTCGTTACCTCCTCTTTCCTGTTCCCAAGCAATATTCCTGTAGCAATTGTTGCACCTGATCTTGAAATAGCGGGAACAACTGCAATGGCCTGGGCTATTCCGATAATGAAAGAATCAAGATAACTGATTCCTCTTTCTTTCGGTTTAACGAAATGAGCAAGTGCCAGCAGTAATGCAGTTATAAGAAATTCTATTCCTGTTGCAAAGAGATTGCCACTGAACATACCTTCGACAAAATCCTGAAAAAACAGTCCCAATATGCCAACAGGTATCATTGATATAACTATTTTACCAATATAGTTCAGCTCTTCATTCATTTTGAATTGGAAAGCGCCTTTAATCAGTTTCAGTATCTCCTGCCAGAAAACAAAAAATGTACTTAATACTGTTGCCCCGTGAACTGCAATTGTAAAATAAAAACTCTCGGCCGGCTTAACTCCGAATATTGCATTTGCTATCTCGAGATGGCCTGAACTGCTTACAGGTAAGAACTCCGTTAATCCCTGGATCAGACCAAGAACCATCGCTTCAAACCAATTCATATTTATAAAACATTAAATTACTATTAAGTCGGAAGTCCGAAGTCCGAAGTCGGAAGTCCGAAGATGCTTTACTTCCGACTTCTGACTTCCTGCCCAAACAATTGATACAGATTCTTTATACTTACTACTTATTTGTGTCTTTCGGTTTTTTCATAATTGCCCATATCTCAAAAATAAAACCTGCCAGTACTACAATCGGGGCAAGTGTTATTCTCCGGAAACTGAAAATGTCGTTACTGAACTTATCGGGACTTTCCGATTTGCCACCAAGCATCAGTAAAAACCCAATCACTATGATAGCGAATCCAATCGCGAGTAGTTTATAGTTCTCGCGGCCCAGAGCAAAATTCAATTTTTCTTTATCCTCTTTTTTTGTTCCCATAGTATAATCAATAATAAAGTTTATCTTCAGAAATACTTAAATACCTGTTAACGGAAAAAAATGTTGAAATGATATTTATCAAAACGCCGATTATTATTATTGAAGCTCCAAGCAGGAGTAAAAGTTTAGCGCTACCGAAGGAAAACATCAGGAAGAATTCCTTTTCGATCAGATAAAGGAGCCCCATTAATAAACTCATTGCAAGAAGCGCTGCCACCAGACCGTGAAAAGCGCTCTGAATCAGGAATGGTTTTCGTATGAATGCCCGCGTTGCGCCCACGAGTTGCATTGTCCTTATCAGGAACCTGCGCGAATAAATTGACAGTCTTATTGTATTGTTAATGATTGTCAGTGCTATAAGGAAGAGAAATGAGCTGATCACGAGCAGGAACAAGCTGATTTTTTTTACATTTTCGTTAATAAGAAACAGCAATGACTCCTGGTAATAAACCTCTTTCACGAAAGGATATTCAAGAACATATTTTTCAATATTCGCCACACTATCGGGACTTGTATAGCCGGCATAAAGATAGACGTCGATTGATGGTGGAAGCGGATTATCGCCAAGAAAATTAATAAAATCTTCGCCGAGGTCTTCTTTCATTTTCGCTGCTGCCTCATCTTTTGAAACATATTCTGTTGATTTCACATATATTTTTGCATCGAGATCTTTCTGTAACATCCTTATATCTGGTTCTTTAGCCTCATCATCAAGCATTATTGAAAAGGAAAGGCTCTCGCGCAAATAATCCGACAATTCCCTGGCATTAATAAGCATAAAGCCCATTACCCCGAGAAGAAAAAGTACAAGTGAAACACTTATTACAAGAGTCACATAAGAGCTTCTCAGCCGCGTTTTTGATAACCCTGTTTCTTTATTCTTCAATCTACTGTACTTTTTTCTTAATCAACTATAGTAACCCACCCAAACCTATCCTCCTCATCGCCATTCTGAATTGAGACAAGTTTATTGTAGAGTTTCAATGTTTCAGTGCCTGGCTCTCCATTCTTGCAATATTCATAAATCATATTTTTTTCGGGATCGAATATTTTGGCAATCGGGCTGATTACCGCTGCAGTACCGCATGCTCCTGCCTCACTAAAAGTAGCCAGCTCTTCAACCGGAACCTGCCGTCGTTCGGTTTTCATACCAAGGCTTTTTGCAATTTCGATCAGACTCATATTGGTAATGGAATTCAATATTGATTCTGATTTTGGCGTTATATACGCGTTATCTTTTATTCCAAAGAAATTAGCAGGGCCACATTCGTCAATATATTTTTTTTCTTTTGCATCGAGGAAAATAGTATTGGCATATCCACCGTTGCGGGCAGCAATGATAGCTCTCAGGCTTGCAGCGTAATTACCACCCACTTTGTAAATACCCGTTCCTAATGGAGCAGCCCTGTCAACATCCCTGCATATAAGCATATTAACAGGTTTTATTCCACCTTTGAAATAAGGCCCTACCGGAGTAACAAATATTACAAAAGTATATTCTGAAGCGGGCTTTACACCAACCTCTGCACCACTGCCATATAACAGGGGCCTTATATATAAAGTAGCGCCCGATCCGTATGGAGGGACAAATTTTTTATTCATTTGAATCACTTTAAACAATGCCTCTCTGAAGAGCTCAACCGGAAAAGCGGCCATCATGATACCCCCGGCAGAAAAAACTAATCTTTTTGCATTTTCCTCCCAGCGGAATAATCTGATCTTTCCATCTTTTCCCATATAAGCTTTAAGCCCTTCAAATGCCTCCTGTCCATAATGCAGCGCGGTTGCAGCTATGTGAATATCAATATATTCCGAAGTTGACACTTCCGGTATTCCCCACTTCCCGTCTTTATAAAAACATCGAATATTATAATCAGTTCTGATATAACCGAATGGCAGGCATTTCCAATCGAGATTCTCCATAATATAACCTGTTAAAATATGTGGTAAAAGTACATTTTTAATACATATTTTAAGTATTTTTTCTCTTAGAAATCGAATTATTCGCTGTTCGCCTGAAGCGTGTCAATTTTGCCGTGAGGCGCGATCATCTGCATTTTAACGAAAAATTCTCTGTCAGGGCCACCGTTTTCATCGCGTAAATCGGGGATAATACCGTTCACAAAATACATCTCCATCTCCCCTTTGTACCTGACAGGTAATTTCCCCCGGAATTCGCAGTCGAAAAAGTCCTTCACGAACTCATAAGTTGTCCCTGAAATATTTATTTTCCCTGCCTCGCCCGATGATTCCATTCTGCTTGCAGTATTGACAGTATCGCCCCATATATCGAACGACAGTTTCTTCTTACCAACAACTCCTGCAATCACGGCTCCGGTATGGATCCCGATCCTTATATCCCAGTTCTTCATACCTTCAGGCCCGGAAGTCTCCTTAAGCTTATTCAGATATGCCATCATTTCAAGTGCGGCAAGTATGACCTCAACCGGATTGGTACTGTTCTTGTCAGGAATACCTCCGGCACACATATAAGCATCGCCGAAGGTTTTTATCTTTTCAATCCCGTACTTCACTGCAACGGAATCGAAATAAGAAAATAACTTATCAAGCTCATCAATTAAAACTTCAGGATTCATCTCCCCTGCAATTTTCGTGAAGCCCTGAATATCTGAGAACAGAACAGTAACAAAATCATACTTTATCCTGGTTGCCTTTCCCTTTGCCATTATCTCTTCTGCAATGTATTTTGGGAGCACATTTTCAAGTAATGCTTCTGTTTTTTCTTTTTCAATTATCAGATCTTCCATTCTCTTATTGATTATCTGCTCAAGCGGGTATTGCTTTCGGGTAAAATGCAAATTCAAAAGAGCATATAAGACCCATATTATCAATAAGAACGAAATAACGTAAAAAATTACGGTCAGCTCTGAGAAATACCATAAGGGAAGTACCTTAATTTTATAAACTGAAAACAAAATTATCGGGCAAAGAAAATTCAACCTTATAAGATGAAACATAATTAATTATCTTCCTTTTAATTAATCCAAAAGTAGTACTTTAACCTGAACTATTCAAAAATATACTTAAAGTGCTATTTTTCTTTGTGTTACTTTGTGATGTACCTTGTGTACCTTCGTGGTAAAAAAATATTAAACACAAAGTTGCACAAAGGGTTACACAAAGGCTCACAAAGTTTATGAATAAAAGAAGTCAAATAGTCAGGTCAAAAGGAAAGCTCAATTTTGAGTATTTTAGCGCCTTAATGATAAAAATTTATGACAATAGTCTTCGCTTCCAACAACGAACATAAAATAAGGGAGATAAAAAGTATCCTTGGCAACAGTTTTACTCTTCTTAGTCTGAGTGATATTAATATGAAGGAAGATATTCCTGAAAACAAACCGCTTCTTGAAGGAAATGCACTTTCTAAAGCGCGGTATATTCATAATGCCACAGGGATGAATGTCTTTGCCGATGATACCGGTCTGGAAATTGACGCTTTGAACGGATTACCCGGAGTTTATTCTGCCAGGTTTGCCGGAGAAAGTAAAGACCCATCGGCAAATATCGAAAAAGTCTTGTCCCTGCTTGGAAGTGCAGCAAACAGGAAAGCGCGGTTCAGAACCGTCATTGCCCTTATCTTTGAAAAAAAAGAGTACCTGTTCGAGGGTATTGTCACAGGCACCATTATCACAGAAAAAAGGGGAACCGAAGGGTTTGGATACGACCCGGTATTTATGCCGGATGGGAAAAACCTTACATTCGCGGAAATGGAGCTTGTCGAAAAAAACAGTATTTCGCACAGGGCAAGAGCTTTTGAAAAACTCACGGAGTTTTTAAACCGGTATCCGATTCCAAACAATTATGAGCCAATTTAATTGTTCAATTTCCAGATGAGAAGAATCTCGGCCATATCAGTTTTATTGTTTTTGTTTTTACCTTCGCGAGGACAAACACCATTAGGATCATGGTCTGACCACCTTATATATAATACTGCAAAAAGTGTTGCTGTCGGAGCAAAAGAGGTATATGCATCAACCGGCTCATCAATAATTGTATATAACAAAGATTTTGCCGAACTCAAAAAAATGTCGAGGATTACCGGGCTCACCGAGACCGGGATAAGTACTATAGCCTGGTCGGAAGAGCATAAAGCGCTTATTGTAGCCTACACAAGTACAAATGTTGACCTCATAAAAAATAATATCATTTCCAATATCCCCGATATAAGCCGAAAATATATCGCAGGGAAGAAAGAGATAAACAGGATCAGGACATACGGAAAATTTGCCTACCTGGCATGCAACTTTGGAATTGTTGTTATAGACATTATTAAAAAGGAAATTTCAGATACCTGGAAACCTGGAACCGGTTCTGAAAATTCCGAGGTCTGGGATATTGCTTTTGGAAATGGCAAAATTTATGCTGCCACAGGCAGTGGAGTTTTTTCTGCCGATCTTTCTGATCCGGGCCTTGCTTACTTCGGAAAATGGAGCCTTTTAAATATTCTGCCATATCCTGAAGGGAAATACTCATCGGTTATCTTTTCCGGCAATAAGCTTTATGTTAACCTGAGGACCACGGATTCGTCAGGCGATTTGGTATATATCGTTGATAATGGATATTCATTGTTGGCAAGCGCATCGGGCACAATTAATTCTTCTTTTGAACCTGCAACAGGAGGATTTATTATTTCTTCACCTTCTCTAGTAAGATATTATAATAATGACGGTTCACTTAATAAAAATATATCTTCCTACTCTTCAAACGAATCAGGAACACCAAATATTTCGCAGGCAGTCGCTGACGGCAGTGATATCTGGATCGCGGATATCAATACAGGGCTTGTAAGAGGTGAAAATATGTCAGCTTTTTCAGCTTTGACACTACCCGGACCTGTTTCAAATAATGGTTATAGTGTCGCTTCATATAATGGTAAAACGATAATTTGCGGAGGCGGGGCCGATGATTCATGGAATAATTTTTGGAGACCGTTGCAGGTATCCATCCACGAAAATAATAGCTGGACGTCACTCTCCCCGGCTTCAATCACTGATGCCATGAGAGCTATTGTTGATCCAGGTAACAGCAATCATCTTTTTATATCAACCTGGGGTATGGGATTACTTGAATACCTGAATAACAATCTTGTAAAACAATATACAGAGTCAAATTCGCCATTACAGACAACTATTCCCGGACAACCTTATGTAAGAATATGCGGCATGGCCATGGATAAAAATAAAAACCTGTGGATAACACAAAGTGAAGTAATTGGCAGCATAAAAGTCCTTAAACCCGATGGAAACTGGATTGTTAATAATTTAACAATAGAAGCTCCAACTATTGGAGATATCATTATTACAAGAAACGGACATAAATGGATTATACTGCCCGGAGGTTACGGATTATTTATTCTCGATGATAACAATACTCCGGATATTTTCAGCGATGACAGGTATAAAAAAATGCCGGTAAAGGATACTGAAAATAAGATAGTTCCTATTGTTTATTCAATTGCCGAAGATATGGATGGAAATATATGGGTTGGAACTGATGAGGGTCCTTTGATTTATTACAACCCCGAGAAGGTATTTGATTCCGACATAACCGCTTCGCGGATATTAGTACCAAGGAATGATGGGACAGGACTTGGTATTTATATGTTGAGTACTGAAGCAATAACATCAATTGCTGTTGACGGGGCAAACAGAAAATGGCTTGGAACAGCAAGCTCCGGAGCTTATCTTCTATCCCCGGATGGGACAACACAAATCAGAAACCATAACGAACAAAACAGCCCCATCCTTTCAAATTCTATCCTCAGCCTTGCTGTTGATAACAAAACCGGAGATGTTTGGTTTGGAACTTCAAAAGGAGTCCAGTCCGTGAGAGGTGACGCCACCGCGGGAGAAGAAAAATTTACCAATGTTTACACTTTTCCGAATCCGGTAAGGGACGATTTCACGGGGAATGTTACTATAGCCGGCCTCATGCGCGATTCTCAGATAAGGATAACCGATATCAGCGGAAACCTTGTATATGAAACTGTTTCTGAAGGGGGTCTGGCTACATGGGATATGAAAACGTATAATGGAAAGCATATCGCTACAGGAGTCTATCTCATTTTCTGTGCAAGTAATGACGGCTCACAGTCGTTTGTAACGAAAATGCTGGTAATAAGATAAGAACTACTCTGTTATCAGGCTCTGTATCCGCTCAATCTGAAGTTGCTTATTTACCTCCCTGAGGCTTCTTGCTGTTTTAGTAAAATACTGATGGCCCGAAATGAATTTAACCTGTATCTTATTCCAGTCATTAAGCGAGCCGATCTTATTCTGTGCCTTCAGCTCCTCATAAAGTGTGTTGGAAACCGGGAGAAAATCGCTCCTCCCGAGGTAATCAAGATCTGAATCGCACATTATATTTTCAAGGAGGTTCGCCGGTTTGGGCGGTAACTCGGTTGACATTATTAATGAGCATATTTTTTCAATCTGTTCCAGGGTATAGCTGTATTCCGGCAGCATCTCCCTGGCGAGTTGTGTTCCATAAAACTCATGATTATCATAAGCAATTGTATGTCCTGCATCATGGAATAAACCGGCGGTTTTTAAGAATAATATCTCTTCATCAGTACAACCCTCGCCCCAGCCTATAAGTTCGACCTCCGTAACAACATCAACAGTGTGCTTCACATTGTGATAATAGAGGTGATCAGGCAATTCCTTTTCGAGCTTGTCAAGGATAATCTCCTGAATGTCGGTAAACCGGATCAGACCGAATTTAATCCTGAAAGATTCATTCGGTAAAACGCCTTCCCTTTTAACAGAGAATTCGGGCTTCAGACCACTCACTTTATACATCTGCAGATCACCTTTGTATTTCACCGGCAGCTTGCCAAAGTATTCACAATCAAAAAACTCTTTTACCAGTTCGTAGGTCATTACAGAGATAAGGATTGATCCGCTATCAGAAACGGCTTCGATGCGGCTTGCCGTATTTACCGTGTCGCCTTTAAGCTCATAGGTTACTTTTTTTTTGCCCGAAACGGCAGCAGTAACCGGCCCGGTATGAATACCAAATTTCAATTCCCATATCCGGTTATCCTCTCCTCTTTTACTTTTTTCAAATTTCTCAAGGAAATTCCGCATCTCCATGGCGGCCATTACCACCTCGACAGGGTTTGTTATATTTTTAACAGGTATCCCTCCGGCACACATGTATGTATCGCCGATGGTTTTAATTTTTTCTATTTTAAACCTTGTTACAATTGAATCAAACTCGAAGAGTATCTCATCAAGTTCATCCATCACAGCCGAGGAATCCAAGCCTTCAACATGTTTTGAAAAACCATGAATATCAGCGTACAGTACTGTCGCCATATTGAATTTAAACGACTTCTCTTTCAGCCTTTCAGGAGAGAGCTTTTCATTAAAAGTCTTAATTTCATGAATTTCCTTTGTAAGTTTTTCATTTATCTTCTCCAGCTTCCTGATATTTTCCTCAAGTTCCTGGTTTTGCCTCGCGAGCCGGGCTATTCTTCTAAAAAGCTCTTCATTATTGGCTACTGTCATTATAAAGTTGATTGATTCGTAAATATAATAACTTTATATTTGAATAATTCATCGTTCATTATGCTTGAGAAAACAAAGGGAATAGTACTTCGCCAGATAAAATACACCGATTCCGGCATAGTTGTGCACTTGTACACGAGGAAATTCGGCAGGCAATCCTTTCTTATTAAAGGGATGAGAAACAGGAAAGCCGGGAAACACAATATCCTGTTTCAACCTATGTTCATACTTGATCTGGAAATTTATTACAAGGCTTCGCGCGAAATGCAGGTACTTAAAGAATTTTCTGTTTCATTCACACCTTATGATATTCACTCCGATATAAAAAAGAGCTGTGTTGCAATTTTTCTTGGCGAAGCGTTAACCTCGGTACTGAAAGAAGAAAGTCCTCATACAGAGATGTTCGACTATATTGAGGAATCAATAATTTACTTCGACAGGTGCAAAGAAGGCTTTGCAAATTTTCATATAGCCTTTCTTTCCGGGCTGAGCAGTTTTCTCGGATTTGAACCCGGTGCCAGGTCAAATGCAAGCGATACTTTTTTTGATATGACGAATGGCAAATTTGTCTCAATACCTCCCGTTCATGGCAATTATGCAAACGAGGCAGTTTCAAATATACTTGCTGATTTTTTTGATGCATCTTATGATACCGCGCGCAAAATACCCCTAACCGGGATCATGAGAAATGAGGTACTGGAAACCCTTATCAGATATTATTCCATACACCTTCCGGGGCTGAAAAAATTAAATTCTCTTGAAGTACTGAAAGAGGTCTTCAGTTGAATTTTTAGTCATTACCCTGAAGATTTTTATCTATCTTTCGAGAGCAAACCGGGAATAAATTATGACGATAATTCCTTCAATAGTTAACTGGCTGAATGTAAAGCGTATTAATCAGATAGAACTGTTTAAAAAGTTTCCTTTCGAAACACAGCAGGAGACATTATACCGGCTTCTTGCAAAAGCTGCATCAACTGAATGGGGGAAAAAATTCAATTACTCATCCATAACATCCATCAGTCAATATCAATCAAGGTTTCCGGTTCAGACTTATGAGGATCTTATACCTTATGTTGAAAGACTTCGAAAAGGAGAGACCAATCTCTTATGGCCCGGTGAAATCAAATGGTTTGCTAAATCTTCCGGAACCACCTCCGCGAAGAGCAAGTTCATTCCAATGAGTCGCGAAGCGCTTGAAGATTGTCATTACAGGGCAGGGAAAGACATTCTTATCATATATACCCTGCAGAGACCGGATACCAATATCTTTTCCGGCAAAAGCCTTACGCTGGGAGGAAGTCATAAGATAAACCGGTACAGCAATGATTCTCTTTATGGCGATCTGTCGGCAATACTAATTGAAAATGCCCCGTTCTGGGTTGAGATAATCAGAACGCCAAAACAGAAAATAGCGCTTCTTGAAGATTTTGAAGAAAAACTGGAACTCATTATTAAATCGTCTGTTAATGAAAATGTTACAACTATTTCAGGTGTTCCTTCATGGTATCTTGTTCTGATAAAACAGATACTTGCCTATACCGGAAAATCAAATCTGCTCGATGTATGGCCAAATCTTGAAGTTTTTTTCCACGGGGGGATAAGCTTTACTCCCTATCGCGAGCAGTATAAAAAACTCATTGCCGGCGATCAGATGAATTATATGGAGACATATAATGCATCCGAAGGTTTTTTTGGAATACAGGACGATCCCGGAAGAGGCGATATGCTGCTGATGCTCGATTACGGAATATTTTATGAATTCATTCCTGCCGAAAAAATAAACTCCGATTCACCTCCTGTATTTACAATCGGTGAAGTGGAAAAAGGTATAAACTATGCCATTATCATTTCAACCAACGGCGGCCTGTGGCGTTATATGATGGGCGATACAATCATTTTTACCTGCCTTGACCCTCACAGGTTCAGGATTTCCGGCCGTACGAAACAATTTATTAATGTCTTTGGCGAAGAGGTGATAGTTGACAACTCAGATAAAGCTCTGGAATCAACCTGTAAAGCTACAGGTGCAGTAATTTCGGAATATACCGCCGGTCCTGTTTTCATGAACACATCCTCAAAAGGATCACATGAATGGATAATTGAGTTCGAAAGGGAGCCCGCGGATATGAATATGTTTATTGATATCCTCGATAATTCTTTAAAGTCAGTAAACTCAGATTATGAGGCAAAACGTTATAAAGATCTTAATTTGGTTGTACCGGTAGTCAGGTCTGTTCCAAAAGGAACATTTAATAAATGGCTCAAGGCTAAAAATAAACTGGGAGGGCAAAATAAAGTTCCGCGTCTTTCAAATACACGCGAATATATTGAAGATCTGTACAGTATTGCCGGTGTAAGAAGTGACTAAAGTGAGCTAAAGTTGGGAGTGACTAAAGTTGGGAGTGGCTGAAGTTGGGAGTGAACTAAAGTTGGAAAAGATGCAATATAATATTATGTTAATAACTTTAGTCACTCTAGTCACTATAGTCACTCTAGGCACTCTAGGCACTCTAGTTCACTTTAGTTCACTCTAGTCACTCTAGTCACTTTAGTTCACTCTAGTAGAACGTTCTTAAATTAGCGTTGCATTAAAATATTTTGTATCTTAGT
>JBAXXU010000111.1:0-13751 GCA_037127735.1 Bacteroidota bacterium | reverse complement strand
TATCGTAAAGGGCAATAAAAAAGTTATTCATATCCCATATCTTACTAAGCTCCGGTACAATAATCGGACAAATTTCCTTAATGTCATATTGTTTAAGGGCTGCTGTTGAGATATTATATAATATTTCCTGAAGAAGCTGGTTTTTCTTTTCAGTTGTAATATCCCTGTAAATGCTTAGAAAAGCAACGATCTTATTATTAATAATAATTGTTGTAGCAATAAGAGAAACCTGAATTTTGTTTCCTGATTTATCTTTTCTTATTGTTTGCCTGACTTCTTTACGATTTTGTGAAGCAAGTTTGTTGATAGTCAAGGCTTCCTCCTTCATGTCGTCCGGAACAATCAGGTCATTAATAAATTTGTCAATTGCCTCTTTTGAAGTATAACCAAAAAGGATGGTAAATTCGTTATTTATAAGAGATATTTTCCCTGTAGTATCTATAATTGCTATGGCTTCAGGAGTTGAATCAATAAGGTTTTCAAGAAAAGTTTTTTCCCTCTTTATCTGATCTTCATATTCTTTTTGTCTGCTGATGTCTGTCACGACACATCTGTACCCGATTATCTTGTTATCAAGAAATGTTGCAAACGAATGAGTCTCAACAGGGACTTGAGTTCCATCCTTCTTTCGTGCAAAATACTCATTATGAGAGGTTTGTATGGGTGTTTTTAACGTTTTCAGACCTTCGGTCATATTCTGATAGCTATCAGGAAATAAATCGGCAATATCTATTCCTCTTGATATATTTTCTTCTGAATATCCGAAAAAATTCAGACCTCGCCGGTTACAATATAAAACCTGCCCGGTAAGATCAACCTCATATATCATCTCAGGAAGCATTTCTGAGAACTTCTCAAATACGGCTCCCTGCTTGTTGAAATCATAGAGGTTTTTCTGATGTTTACCCGGTTCCCATGTTATGACGATATTTCCGGTAGTAAGAAGGAAGCCCATATAATATCCTTCCGAATCATCTCCTGACGGAGAAGCCGCTAACTTATGTGCATTGCCTGTTATACGAAGGTAGTGCAGAAGTTCAACAAGCTTAACCCGGTTAGCCAGAGGAGTATCATCAATACATTTATCCAACACTTCACTTTTCCAAACTAACTCAACCTCCTCAACTTTACGGTTTAAATCAATAATATAAAACCTGCCATCATCACCAATACTATATAAGGTAAGATAACTACTCACGGTTTCATAAATTTCACCCAATACGCTTCCCTGGCTTTCCTTTATCATTCTATCCTTTGAATTGCCGATTTCCTCATAAATTGTCAGCAGATAACTTTTATCATCAAGCAATACTTTTTCAGTAGAAAAATGACAACGTTTATCTTCACCGCTTTTTGTCTTCAGCGTAAGTGGATAATCTTTTATTTTTTTTAGTTTAGAGATTAGTTTAATATACTTGTTGCTCTCCACAAAATCACCAAAAAACTGAATATCATCAGGAGTACGTCCTATTATTTCCTCTTCCTGGTAGCCGAGAGACGTAAGAAATGTACTGTTTATATCAACAAACCGGCCTGTATCTAATTCACTTATGGCCATTAAACATGAAGCCGAGTGGAAAACCTTGAATATCATGTCTCTGGCAATCTTGCTTTCCCCCATGCCTGTTGAACGGTAAAACTCAAGTTCTTTTTCTAATCGTTTGTTCTTTTTCAATAACTCGTTATACCTGTTAATATAGTCCATAGTTAAGGTGTTTACAATTCAATTTTAAAATTAGCAAATAATGCATTATTTCTGATTTCACACTATTATTTTTTATTTATTTTATGCAATACTTAGGCAGATTTCTGTTTCACGCAATGACGCTAGGATGCAAATTGTTGGTTACAAGTAATTTGTGACGCAAAGAATTGTTTTAATAATTTACTGATATTATGTTTGCTATCATTATTGTCAATTAAAATCTATTTAATTTTCAACTGTTTACAATTTAGTTCTTTGACATCGTGGTAATCGGGAATTGTAAGTAACAATTTAAGAGGAATTTAGCAAGAAATAAAGTTTCTAATATTGAGAGAATATTGTAATTTTATTAATTTACCGTTGGCTTTAGCCAACGGATTAAAATACTCCAATGATAGGGGCTTTAGCCCAATCCTTTGGACTAAAGTCCCTTTAGATGAGGTTGCTATCCGTTGGCTAAAGCCAACGGTAAATTTAAATAATTAAAATTATTTCCTTCTTTCATTGTAGTATTTGCAGATATCAGTAAGTCCACATTGGTTGCAAAGTGGATTTCGGGCCTTACAAACATATCTTCCATGAAGGATCAGCCAATGATGTGCCTGATAAATCAAATCGCGGGGTATATGTTTTGAAAGCTGTATTTCAACAGTAAGAGGTGTCTTGGCATCTTTTTCCAGACCAATCCTTCGCGATACCCTGAAAACATGAGTATCAACTGCCATTACCGGTTTTCTGAAAGCAACTGAAGCTACTACATTTGCAGTTTTCCTTCCCACTCCGGGCAACCGTTGCAATAACAGCGGTTCTGAAGGTACTATTCCGCCAAATTCCCGTACCAGCATTCCCGACATACCTGAAAGATGTTTTGCCTTATTATTTGGATAAGTACATGATTTGATATATTCAAAAATATCTTCCTGCTCCGCCTTAGCCATTGATTCTGCATCGTGATATTTATTAAACAACATTGGAGTTATCAGGTTGACTCTCTTATCAGTACATTGAGCAGAAAGTATTACAGCCACGATCAATTCAAAAGGATTCCGGTATGTCAGTTCTGTTTCGGCAACAGGGTGGGTTATGAGGAAATACTCTATGGTACGTTTAAATTTTTCTTTAATCGTCATAGGGATGAAAATATTATAGTGCGGGTAAGGTAACACTTTTTATCTTTGCACAATATTGATTTTTTATGATAAGTTACCTTCAGGCTGACAATATAGTGAGAAGAATCGGTGATCATCTTCTTTTTGAAAATATAAGCCTTAACGTGAACAAAGACAACAAGGTTGCCCTCATTGCTGTGAATGGCGCGGGCAAATCATCGTTACTCGACATACTTGCCGGAAAGGAGAGCCCCGATGGAGGTTCACTCAGCATCAGACGCGATTTGCAGATTTCATATCTTCAGCAATCACCGGTATTAAACGAATCAAACAAAATAATTGATGAACTTTTTTGTACGGAAAGTGAACTTGTAAGTGTTATCAGGGAATATGAAAAATGCCTTATTTCAGGTACTCCTGAAATGCTCCATGTGATGATACAGCGTATGGATGATCATAAAGCCTGGGATTATGAAGTGGCTGTAAAACAGATTCTTTTTAAACTTAAACTCACTGACCTTAATGCTGTTATAGGAACTCTGTCGGGTGGGCAGAAAAAAAGAGTCGCTCTTGCAAAAGTACTCGTGGAAAATTCTGACCTTCTTATCCTTGATGAACCGACAAACCATCTTGATCTCGATATGATCGAATGGTTTGAAGAGTATCTGATAAAGTCAAATAAAACTCTTCTGATGGTAACTCACGACAGATACTTTCTCGACAGGGTTTGTAATGTGATATTGGAACTAGCCGATAATGAACTGTACAGGTATGAGGGAAACTATGAATATTTTCTTGAAAAAAGGCAAAGCAGGGAATATTCGGCGAAAATGAATACCGAAAAGGCAAAGAACCTTCTTAAAACCGAACTCGAATGGATGCGAAGAATGCCAAAAGCGCGGCGTCATAAAGCAAAATCAAGGGTTGAGTCTTTTTATGATATCAAGGAACGGGCAGCAAACAGGCCTGAAGAAAAGAGCATCAATATTAATGTTAACATTTCAAGGATGGGGAAAAAAATCCTTGAAATAAAAAATGTCAGTAAATCGTACGAAGATAAGGCTCTGCTAAAAGACTTTACCTACAACTTTAACAGGTTTGAAAAGGCCGGGCTCATCGGACGTAATGGCACGGGTAAAACCACACTTCTGAATATAATTACCGGATTAACTGAACCCGACGCGGGAACTGTTGAACGGGGAGAAACGATTGTCTTTGGCTATTATATGCAGCAGGGTATCGAATTCGATGATGATATGACCGTGATTGATGCAGTGAAAAATATTGCAGAACGCGTAATGGTAAGCGATGGTACTGTCTTGTCAATTACCCAATTCATGAATTATTTCCTGTTTCCTCCCGATAAACAATATACTTTAATCAGAAAATTGTCAGGCGGTGAGAAAAGACGCCTGTACCTGCTGACCGTTCTTATGAAAAATCCTAATTTTCTTATTCTTGATGAACCGACAAACGATCTTGATATCCTTACACTTAATGTCCTTGAAGAATATCTGGCAGGTTTCAGGGGTTGTGTTATAGTTGTATCGCACGACAGGTACTTTATGGATAAAGTTGTAGATCATATTTTTGAATACAAAGGAGATGGTGTTATCAAAGATTTTCCCGGAAACTATACTCAGCTCAGGGATAAGCAAATGGAAGCAGAGAAACAGATAAACACCTCAAAAATTTCAAAAACTTCAGATGTTTCAGAAAAAAAAGTGAGGAAGCCGGGCCTGTCATTTAAAGAAAAAAAGGAATTTGAAGCGCTGTCACTTGAGATAGAAAACCTTGAGACGGAAAAAATCTTTATAGAAACTGAAATGAGCCTGGGTTCTTTAATTCCGGATGATTTGTATTTAAAGTCTGTGAGGCATGGGGAATTAATGAAGATACTCGATGACAAAGAGATGAGATGGCTCGAATTAAGTGAGAAATAGTTCGGCATTTCAATTTTGTGCACGGAAGATTGAATTACGCGTAGATTTTATAATTTTAACGAACTATAGTTTATACAATTGGAAAAAATTATCATCAATACTCCCGGATCCATATCTGAAATTCTCGTTGGAGCGAATTGGGAATCAGTAAATGAATTGCTCCCTGAACGGGGAGTAGTAATTATTTCTGACGAGAATGTCCATCGCTTATATGGCGACCGTTTTCCCAAGGCTGACTTGTTTACTGTATTGCCCGGAGAGAACAGTAAAAATATGGAAGTCATTGAACATCTTGCAGAAAAATTGCTTGAAGCAGGTATTGATCGCACAGGATTTGTTCTTGCGATCGGGGGAGGCGTTGTTTGTGATTTGGCCGGTTTTCTTGCTTCAATATATATGCGGGGTATAAGGTGTGGCTGCGTTTCTTCAAGCCTGTTATCGCAAGTAGATGCAAGCACAGGTGGGAAAAATGGTGTTAACCTTGGCGGCACAAAAAATATACTCGGCACTATAAGGCAGCCCGAGTTCGTCATTTGTGATCCGTCAATGCTGCTTACCCTTCCGGATGAAGAATATTTATCCGGCCTGGCTGAACTAATTAAAACAGCTATAATCGGCGATAATGAATTATTTGATCTCATTGATAAGAATTACAGGGAAATATCAGACAGAGATACTAACCTGCTTTCTGTACTTGTGGCGAGATCTGTTAAATTTAAAGCATCTGTGGTTTCAGAAGACGAGAGAGAAAACGGGCTGAGACGAATACTTAATTTCGGACATACTTATGGCCATGCAATAGAGATGCAAATGTCTGTTAAACATGGATTTGCAGTAGCATCGGGGATAGAGCTTGCAACAGAATTTTCTTATGAAAAAGGACTTATCAGAACATGTGAGAAAGAGAGGATAATAAATCTCCTGAATAAATTTGGTTTGCTCGAAAAACACAATATTCCTGATGATCAGATTGAACAGTTTATTCTTCACGATAAAAAAAAATCGGGCGCCGATATTAATTTTATTTTTACAGAAGGAATAGGAAAAGTTACTGTTAATAAAATAACAGTTGGTGAAGTAATAGATTTTTATAAAAGATTCAGAGATAAAAAATAAAATTATGAATGTCTTCGGAGTAGTTTTCAAAGTTTCTCTATTTGGAGAGTCGCATGGTACTGCAATAGGTGTAGTTGTTGACGGATGCCCTCCCGGTATCGCGATAAGACATGATGATTTTTTGACTGATCTTCAACGACGGCAGAGTGGGAGCAAGGGAACCACTAATCGTCAGGAACCGGATCAGCCGGAAATTCTGAGTGGAGTTTTTGACGGATTAACAACAGGTGCTCCTGTAACTTTAATTACAAGAAACAGTGATAAAATTTCTTCCGATTATGATGAATTTAAGGAAGTTCCCCGACCGGGTCATGCCGATTTTGTTTCGCGGGTGAAGTATTCAGGTTTTTCTGATATGCGCGGGAGCGGCCATTTCTCAGGAAGGATTACCTGGGGACTTGTTGCTGCCGGTGTAATTGCTAAGAAAATTGCCGGATCAGCTGAGATATCTGCAAAACTTATTTCGGCAGGCGGATCAGTGAATATTGAAAAAGCTGTTGATGAGGCGATAGCATCAAATGATTCTATAGGAGGCATCATAGAATGTAGAGTAAGGAACCCTCCGCCTGCAATTGGTGAGCCATTCTTCTACTCATTTGAATCTGCCGTGAGCCATATTATCTTTTCTATTCCTGCAATAAAAGGCATTGAATTTGGGGCGGGATTTGCCGCTGCCTCTATGAAAGGATCAGAAAATAACGATCCGTTTATTGATAGTCATGGTATGACAGCTACCAATAATGCCGGAGGGATTAATGGAGGCCTTACCAACGGGAACGAAGTAGTTTTCAGAGTAGTTGTCAAGCCAACTTCATCAACAGGTGTCGAACAAACGACATTTAATTTCAGGAAGGGAGAGATGACAACACTTAAAGTAAAAGGAAGACATGACACCTGTATTGCTTTGAGGATGCCGGTAATTGTTGAAGCAGCAACAGCAATCGCGATGGCTGATCTGATACTGATTGACAGGGGAATTCATAACCGTTAATACCGATCGTTGTTTGCTCTGTGCCCTTTCGCCTTCAGGCCTCTTCCTTCCGCCTTTATGATTAGCGCCTTTTTTGTCGCTGCTGTTATCCTGAACCTGTTGTCAATTCTGTCGCCGATGATCCATACAATTTTCCCGTCGGATTCAAGGATTAGTTTATTTTCCTTCTCGGGTAATGAATACTTACTGTTAATGAAATAATCACTGAGCTTTTGTTTGTTTTCCATGCCAAGAGGGTAGAAGTGATCACCTGATTTCCATCTTCTGATTATCAACGGGAAGGAAATTTTTTTCGAATCAATGCATGCTACAAAAGGATCTGTGGGAATTTCAAATGAACCTGTGATATCGGCATATTCAGCTGATTCTATCCCGGGAACTTTGCTGAATCCCCCGATATTTTTAATGTTGTAAGAAGTGACATTCACCTTGTTTTCATCAGTTACAATAATCTCTTCACGGTTATTAATGATCCTGTGTGTTCCTGTAAAAATCTGACCTCCGGTTTTACCAATAATTACTTTCATCAGATCATTTAATTGCACATTGGTTATTCCGAATGGTTTAAACAGTTCAAACAAAACGGTTTTATTCTGAAGATGGGTCTTTAACAGACTGATATTAAATGTGATGAATTCTCCTTTCTCTTCTGATATACTTTCTCTCAATCCGGATATATACTCAGAAACTATCTCATTTATACCGGTGAATCTTTCAGCCGTTTCATTCAGTGTTGTTTCAATTGAAGGGTTGATCTCTTTAAGAACAGGAATAATCTTATGTCTGATTTTATTCCTGGTATATTTTGTATCGGCATTTGATCTGTCTTCACGAAAAATGATTCTATTTTGATTACAGTAAGTAATAATATCCTGCCGTGTGGCAAATAGCAATGGGCGTATAATTCTGTTACTTACCGGTTTCATCCCGGTCAGTCCGTTGATCCCTGTACCCCTTATGAGATTGATCAAGACTGTTTCAATATTGTCATTCAGATTATGGGCAACAGCTATTTTATCGTACCCGTTCTTTTCTCTTATCTCTTCGAACCATTCATATCTTAGTTCTCTTGCAGCCATTTGTACAGATAACGCGTGGTTTTTCGCGAAAGCTCTTGTCTCAAACCGGGTAGTATAGAAAGAGATAGCGTTTTCAGAAGCATAATTACGTACCATCTCCTCATCCTTATCTGATTCCTTTGCACGTAAGGAGAAATTGCAGTGAGCTATTCCTGTTTCGTTATCTGACTGAAGGAACAGGTGAGTCATAACCATTGAATCAATGCCACCGCTAACTGCAAGTAATATTCTGTCGCCCGGTTTTATCAGGTTGTTCCCGGCAATAAACTTTCTAAATTCATTAAACATATTCTTAAGATTGTTTTGTTCATTACCTGTACGGAATTATTGACGGGGGACCCGAATCGAAATTATTAGGTCTGAGAAGTTGTTCTCCTGATACAGTAAGGTAGTTGATTTTTGAATAGTATGGAGGATTAGGAAAGAAACCAAGTCTCAACTGGAAGGTATTAAACACCAGATTATCGTTTCTGATCCTGATACCCAGCCCAATAGATGAAAGGCCATAGCCATTCCCGAGTATCTGGTTTGTGCCTGAAAGGAAAGAAAAATCAGCAAACCCGAAAAATGCAAACCGGAAACCATATAAATTTGCCGGGCTGAATAATACCGATTCAATACTTAAAGAAAATCGTTGGTTCCCGGTTACAGTATCATTTTTAAACCCTGAGAATCCATTGTCTCTTTTAAAAGCGAGAAATTCATCTGTATATCTGTCAAATCCTCTTGTATATTCAGCATAAACAAAATTTCTTAACCTGCTTTTCCCCAATGTTATCAGGTTGGAAAAATATTGCAGTTTTAATGATAAAAGGCCCTGCTCAGTTTTTGTCCCGTTAAGATAGGTGGCAATTCCGGCAGATGTATAGAAATAACCAAGACTATTACCTGACTTGCCCATAGCGACTTCAGCACCGAAGTAAGTTCTTTGCTTGAATTCATTCAACTCTCTTCCCACCGTGGCCCTGATTAATCCACCATAAGGAATATCTTCAGTACGACCATAACCGTAAATAAGATTGGTTTTGTAGTATTTCTGAATTGAAAAAGCTGCCGAACCGAGGAATATTTTGTAATTCTGCAGGTGCTGATAAGATTCCGGCAGGATCACCGGACGGTCAAAGACATTATTATTTGTATAGCGCGCCCCGATGATTATTCGCGATACTTTCTCTTTATTAATCATAAACGACCTCGATATCCAATAATCCTGCAGATTGTATTTAAGAGGCTCCGGAACAGGAAGTGTGTCAAGATCTTCAGTAGTGTACATTTGTATTATCGAAATTCCACCGGCATATTTTGTGGTTGAGCTGACAAGTTTGCGGCTTAAGCTGAATCCATAGGTTTTTTCTCCCAATCCATAAAGATAGTACAGGTTCAGGTTCAGGAACGATTTCCTGATATTATTGACAAGGTAATGAGCTCCAAACCCCGGTGAATCAGGTAATTTGTCATTAAATGGAACCTCAAGTCCAAATTCATGGCCCATTCCAAAAATATTTTTCTCAAAAAGTGATACAGAACCTTTTTTGAGTCCATTGTAACTATAAGAAGCTCCAAGAGAATAAATATCTTTGGTAAGAACCAAAATATCAGCCTCATCCTCAGATACCGGAACAACGATGATTCTTGCATCATGAATAAATGATAGTTGTCTCAGTATCCTCTCGTTGTCACTGAGGGTAAGAGGAGAAACAGTATCGCCTTCCGAAAAAAGCAGGTTTTTCCTTATTATACTCTCGTTGGTGTTTATATGAGTTTTATTTAAGATATTTTCAATCTTATTGGGATCAGATGCAGTAGGATTATTGATATTAGCTCCAAAGACATTTAATCTTTGTATATCAATTTTTCTGATTTTCTTTCCGGAATAGGTGATATAATTGGCATCGCTGGTACTTATTATCCGTTTGTTTTCGATTTTACCCGGAGATACAATAACAAAGTCGTAAATCTTTTTGGTCAGATGGTTTTTTGATGCTTTAACTTTCAGAGAGTCAAAGAAAACAAGGTTTCTATCTCTTTCTGCAATAGAGGCAGGGATCAGGGAATAAGACAGTTCTAACAGGGTGTCATTTGAAAAAAATGAGATATTTTTCAGGATGTTAATTAATGTACCATTTGATATTTTTACTATAGTATCAGAATCTGTTCTGTTTTGATTATATGCAGGGTTACAAAAAAACAGAAGCGCCGGAAAAATCAACGACATGAATGGAATCCTCTGTTTTTTTTGAATGTTGCACATCAGGTTTTATGAGAATTGCTTACCAAAACATCATCAGAATTAAACTGGAATCCAAGACGTTTACCTGTGATAACCCTTGAATGTTGGATTTTTGCTTCTGCCTGACCTACCGTGGCAATTTTTACAGTATCGTAAGGAGGGACAAGAAGATCGAATTCGAGAGAATATTGAATTGCAGTGGAGATAATAAGTTGTAATGACTGTTTGCTGATCTCTTCACTTCCATAATTTGTAAACAACATTCCCATCTGTCTCTTTCCTTCAACAAAATATTGTTTTTCATGGTTAATAAAGATCCTCGCTATCAGATATCCAAGGTCATCCTGCCTCGAATACCTGAATGAATCAGCGAGAAAGTTGTAAATATTGATTATACCGGAATAAGCATTGTACTTATTCTTCTGTATATACGTTGTTTTCCAGGCAGGATGTTCCCTGTCGAACTGAAAAATGTTTGAGTGCATACTGAAGAGTAATACGTCGCCTGCTATCTTGATCTGTGCATCAAAATTACTCCTGTCGGTATATTCCAGTTTAATCCTTGAATCAGTCCCGCTTATACTCGCGTTTATCTCTTTCGATAAACTTTTAAGAACCTGTTTCACGATACAGAATGATTCAAACGTGTTATCATAAACCTTCTGTTTAAGTTGGGATTTCTCTTTCAGAGTTTCAATTATCTTCAATTTTTTTTCATTCTGATCAGGCATGACAGGAGATGTGTTAAAATATGATATTGACGTCTAAAATACTAATTATTAATATGATCTTGCAAAGAGTACCCTTCTTTTTGAAGGTTTTCCTGAATAGACACACTTCCCTTCTTCTTCCGGGCTGTCAAAAGGGATACATCTTATGGTGGCTTTTGTCTCCTCTTTTATTTTCTCCTCGGTCTCCACAGTACCGTCCCAGTGAGCCATAATAAAGCCGCCCTGAGTATCAAGAATATTTAAAAATTCATCCCATTTATCAACATAAAAAGTATTTTCTTTTCTGAAATTAAGAGCCTTATTAAAAATATTGTTTTGAATATCTTCAAGAAGTTTTTGGACATGGTCATTTACCTTTTCGATAGGAATCGTCTCTTTTGTAAGATTGTCGCGCCGGGCAACTTCTATCGTTTTGTTTTCGAGGTCGCGTGGCCCGATAGCAAGGCGTACCGGAACTCCTTTAAGCTCATAATAAGCAAATTTCCATCCCGGTTTATTGTTGTCCCGGTCATCATATTTCACAGATATGCCTAATGCCTCCAGCCCTGTCTTGATTCCTTTTACTGTTTCAGACAGAGCGGCAAGTTGATCCGTATTTTTATAAATAGGAATTATAACAACCTGAATGGGAGCAAGTTTTGGAGGCAGCACCAACCCGTGGTTGTCGGCATGGCCCATAATTATTGCACCCATGAGCCTTGTGGAAACACCCCAGGAAGTAGCCCAGACATAATCAAGTTTCCCGTTCCTGTCTGTAAACTGAACATCAAAAGCTTTGGCAAAGTTTTGTCCGAGGAAATGGCTTGTACCTGCCTGCAAAGCTTTCCCATCCTGCATTAACGCTTCAATCGCGAAAGTATCCAGCGCTCCTGCAAACCGCTCATTTTCGCTCTTATAACCCTTGATAACAGGCAGAGCCATGGAATTTTCTGCAAAGCCTGCATAAACATTGATCATCTTTTCTGTCTCTTCAATAGCCTCCTCGCGAGTTGCATGAGCAGTGTGTCCCTCCTGCCACAAAAATTCAGTAGTTCTGAGAAATAGTCTGGTCCGCATCTCCCATCTTACAACATTAGCCCACTGATTTATAAGAATGGGCAGATCTCTGTATGATTGAATCCAGTTTTTGTAGGAATGCCAGATAATGGTTTCTGAAGTAGGACGGATGATAAGCTCCTCTTCAAGCTTAGCAGTTGGATCCACTACAATACCTTTTCCATTCTCATCATTTTTGAGGCGGTAATGAGTGACAACTGCACATTCTTTGGCAAAACCCTCAACATGTGCAGCCTCCTTACTGAAGAAAGATTTTGGAATAAATAATGGAAAATATGCATTGACATGACCTGTTGCTTTAAATAGCCTGTCGAGTTCAGCCTGTATTTTTTCCCAGATTGCATACCCGTAAGGTTTGATTACCATGCACCCCCTGACAGCTGAATTTTCAGCCAGATCTGCCTTGATAACCAAGTCGTTATACCATTGTGAATAATTTTCATCCCTGTCAGTTAAAAACTTCGCCATTTTTTGGTACGGTATTTGTTTATTATGCTAAATGAAATAGATCGCGTAAAAATAAATAAAAACTTCCGTTGAAGATAATTTTGAGCCAATTTATGCGACTATATATATATTATTGTTGAGAAAAGATGTTAAATATATCAAATTGTAAAAAGTTAATTTAAAAATTTGTTTCTTTGGTATAATATTTGATTGTTATTTGGAAACTAAAGGGAGAATCAAAAATGAAAACATTATCTCACATATTTATCCTTTTACTGCTGACACTTGGCTCATGTACTTCAAGCCTTTATACCGGAGCAGAGTACGATGATCTTTACTTTTCAGCTTCTGACAAACCTATTGTTAAGGCAAAACCGTCTGTTAATGAGCGGATTGCGGAAGGGACATTAAAGTCTGACAACTATTATGATAATATTTATGCAGCCGACACTCTTGTTTCAGAGCAGTATTCTGATGCCGTTGACTATGATAATGCAATAGTTGATAACAATAACTACGACGGGCAATATAATTATTATAATGATTACTCATATAGCGGTAGATTGAGAAGATTTCATGGTAATTATTTTGATCCTTACTGGAGAGATTCATTTTATTTTGACTATGGATACCCTTCATTTGGATATAATTTTAGTTTTGGCGGATTCCCATACAATTATTATAATCAATTTAATTTGGATCCTTACTATAGTTATGGAGGATACTATGGTGACTACTATGGCGGTTATTACGGTGGTTTTGGCTCATATTTCTCTCCTTTTTACGGGAATAATGGTTATTATGCAGGAAGCTATTTTATTAACGATGGAAAAAATTCCGTTACTTATGGCAGAAATGAAAGGCCAAGCACTCTCTCCACGAGGTGGAACAGTAATATTAATGCTTCAGCCTCAGGAAGAAGAGATTCTTATCTTTCATCAGGAGGAAATTCCGGAGTTGGCAGGAGAATGCCTTCCGGAATTTCAGGAACTCAGGCAATCGGAGTTGGTTCCAGAAGAACAGGTTCCAATAATGTTGTTTCTCAGCAGGCATTAAATTCAATAGATAGAAAATTGGGACAGGATCAGGTTAAAGGAGAAAACATTCGTAGCATTACATCCGCACCAAGAAGTTCAGCAAATACCAGATCTGAATACAACTCTGCTAATAGAACTTATACGCCAAGTTATAGCAATCCGCGGCTAAGTACAAGGCCATCATATAATAACAGCAAAGTCTCTGACGGAATTAATTCAAACAATATTCGGAACAGTGGGACAATAAATAGCAGCAGGATTAATAGCAGTTCCGGTTCCAGGTTCAATGCAGGTCAGGGTTCCTACC
>JBAXXU010000110.1:0-13817 GCA_037127735.1 Bacteroidota bacterium | reverse complement strand
AATGATTTTCCAAATTACCGCTAATTTAGATTGCGCGGGGTAAGGAGTTCTGAAACTATTGGCTGAAGCCAACGGCAATTAAATAAAGCTCCAGACTATTGGCTGAAGCCAACGGCAATTAAATGTAAATCTCAAAAATATTGGCTGAAGCCAACGGCAATTAAATGAAATCTTCAATCTCATTCAAGTTTGTTATTAATTACCATCGGCTTAGCCGACGGAAGGAGAGCTTCTCCCCTCCACCAGGACTTTAGTCCAACAGTATCTTTTGGGCTAAAGCCCTCGTACAGGTTGGCTTTCCTATCCGTTGGCTGAAGCCAACGGCAATTAAATGAAAATCTCAAAAATATTGGCTGAAGCCAACGGCAATTAAATAAATCTCCAAACTATTGGGTGAAGCCAGCGGCAATTAAATGTAAATCTTCAAACTATAGTCTGAAGCTAACGGTAATTAGATGATTTCAAAAAAAGATAGTTATTATTTTGGAAAATATTGATACAAGTTATTAATGTGAAAAAAAAGAATTGCCAATAAATATTGCTCATCTTAATGTTTTTTTGTTTCTTGCCAACTTTAAAAAATACAGCTATGGGGGAATTAGTTATTAAAGAAGTACTTACAAAAAAAGACCGTCGCGACTTTATTTACCTACCTGAAAAAGTTCATAAAGATGAACCTGACTGGCTCCCTCCTATCTACATGGATGAATGGGAGTTATACGATAAGAAGAAGAACAAATCTTACCAGTATGCCGATGCAATCCTTTTACTGGCTTACAGAGATGACAAACCTGTCGGAAGGATAATGGGTATAATTAATAACAGGTATAATAAAATTAATAATGAGCAACATGGGCGTTTCTGCTTCATGGAGTGCTTTAACGACCGTGAAGTGTTTCATGCCCTTATAGCTAAAGTTGAAGACTGGGCCAGACAGAACGGGATGATCAGGATTATTGGCCCCCTTGGATTTTCAGATAAAGATCCCCAGGGTTTTCAGATTGAAGGATTTGAGTTCCCCCAGTTTATGACAAGTCCAAACAATTCACCATATATGCCTGAGCTTATAGAAGCCGAAGGATATGAAAAAAAGGTCGATCTTGTAAACTACCTCGGCAAATTGCCTGACGAACTACCGCTAATCTATGAAAAAGTACTGTCGAGGATTGACAATAACAAAGAATATAAGATTATTGAATTCCAGTCAAAAAAAGAGTTAAAACCCTATATTATAGGCGTCCTGGAGCTTATGAATGAGACTTTCGCGGAGATCTATGGTTTTGTTCCCCTAAATGATAAGGAGAAGACAGATTTTGCTGCCCGCTATCTTCCTATACTCGACCCAAAATTCATTAAATTAATCAAGACAGGTGAAAATCTGGTGGGTTTTGCAATCGGGATGCCGGATATCAGTAAAGGAATTAAAAGGGCAAATGGTAAATTGTTGCCTTTCGGGATTTTTAAGATCCTCAGGGAATCGAAAAGGTCAAAGAAACTACTGATGATGCTTGGAGGAGTTAAAAAAGAGTACCGGGGAAAAGGTCTCGACGTACTCATGGGTGTTAAGATTCTCCAATCGGGAATCAGGCATAAGATGGACATGATCGACAGCCATCTGGTGCTTGAAAATAACATCAAGATGAGAAGTGAATGGGATAGAATCGGTTGCAAGGTGGTTAAGAAATTCAGGATCTATCAGAAAGAGTTGTAAGGGTTGAAGGGTTGAAGGGTTGAAGGGTTGAAGGGTTGAAGGGTTGTAAAAAGAGAGGATTTATCCTCCTGAATCTTTTGATGCTACAACTTAGAACCTGAAAACCAATGAAAATCCCAGCATCTCTTTGAATTGAATTCTCGCAGTTTTCTTCTGGGATCCATCTGGTCGTAAAACCGGATTCTTGTCTTTGTCAAGTACAACAGTTCTGGTGTCATCATCAAAAATAAGATGAGTATTGAATCTCACATCAGTGAACCAATTCAGATTTACAACTGCTATCATTTCCCAGTCAACATCAATATTCTGCGGATTATTTATATAGTTTGTGAAGAGTTGCAACCTGTTTGTAACAGTTACATTCTTAACAGGCTTGTATTCATTTGTAATCATAAAGCTTGCACCGGGTTCATTCATTGATTTCCTGTCTTTTGCAATACCATAGTTTGTCTGGTCTATTTTTGCCGTATCGGTAACAAAAGTTCCTTTATACGAAAAAGGAGAAAAGTTGATCGAAGTTGCTTTCACAGGTTTGTAATCAAGCCCGAATCCAACAGTAAGCGCTGCAGGGTTCATAAATTTCGAGACAAGTTCAGCCGGTTCGGTAGCGTAGTTATATCCGGGAGCTGCCTGTGTCTTAAACAAAAGAATAGCGCTGAAGTCAAACTTACCGAATGCTTTATGGTTCAGTTTTGAGTTCGTCTCAAGAAGGTCAACATTTTTTCTGACCGGGCTATCACCCGATTTAAGAAATCCGAGTTTTAACCTGACAAAATTACTGGACGATAGTTTTAATTGCTTATTGTTATAATCAACATAACCGGTGATATCCATCGAGGTTGAAATACTGTTCTCCCCTCCTTTCACCCAGTTTGACAAGGCCGACTGACTTAGAATAAATGAAGTTTCTGACCGGTATTTCCAGTATCGCGTTTTGATAACAATCTTTTTAACATCAAGTAGTTTTGAATTATCAAGCGACTGAACATTTATCTTTGCTGCAGAATAATTACCTTGTTTGACGGGTCTCCTGAAGTTAATTCCCTGTTCGAGATAAAGTCCAATTGTATCCCGTGCCGGATTCCCGATCCATATCGTTACAGAATCGGAAAGCTCGTTTTTCAGCCAATAACGGGTCATCTTGTCCGACTTTGAGTTTATCCACACAGGTGTAACAATGTTTCCCACCCCTGTAAAATTAATAATTATTGAATCGCGCTCATCAAGATATTTTAGTAAAGATATGACAGCAACCTTAATGGAGTCGGCCTGATAAGGAAAACTAAAATATCTGAATGGAAATCCCGGATAGGATGATGTTACTTTATCCAGAGTATCAACAACAACCATTATAGTTGTGTCTGTCACTTCATTAGCCGGAATATCTAACCTCAGGGGTTCCCATTTATAAAATTTATCCCATGGAATACTGAGTGAATCGTATGGGTATGTCTTCATAATAATCTTAGCCGAATCAAACGGAGGATGTGAAGCTTCATATAGTATTTGCCCTAAAGCCTGCCGGAAAGGATCGCGGCTATCATTCCAGTACTGAGGTCGGAATCTCTCCTGGAGAAATTTCACAGACTGGCTTGTTGAAAGTACAATTTCGGGGCTTTTAATGCTATCGTTAAAAATAACTCTGCTGTTTCCAAGAGAATCAATTATTGTAATGCCAAGCGCCGCTTTTTTACCTGTCTCTTGCGCAAAAGCTGATATCCAGGTAATTATAAATATTATAATAAGAAATAACCTAAGGATTTTTTCTCTCATGACAGCTTGTTTTTCAGATCATATTTCCCGGTTGAATATATCACAAAATACTTGTAATTTTGCAAAAATAATTTTCAAAAGTGACATCTCTTTTTTTAATAACGGAAAATACCCTGATTGATATATTTAGAAATATCAAAAACAGAGATTTTTTTTCAGGAAACAGGTAGGAACCTGACAAAGGGAAACTCGTTTTACACGTTCCTTATACCCCCAAAAAAAATGGGACTTTTTTACCCTCATTTTCTACCCCCCAACCCCGACAAAATGGGACTTTTCTACCCCCCAACCCCCCAAATGGGGGCTTTAAAGAATTTAATTTAATCATTAATACATTGAATATATGAACTTTCCATTAACAGAGCCATTTAAAATAAAGATGGTTGAAAACATATACAGAAGTACCAGGGAACAGAGAGAAGCCTGGATAAAAGATGCATCTTATAATCTTTTTAACCTTAAGTCGGAACAGGTCTTTATTGATCTTCTTACCGATTCGGGCACCGGGGCCATGAGCGACAAACAATGGTCGGCCATGATGGTTGGAGATGAGAGTTATGCAGGCGCCTCTTCATATTATAAACTGAAAGAAGCAATAAAAGATATCACCGGCTTCAGCTATTTTCTTCCGGTCCATCAGGGCAGGGCTGCTGAAAATGTTCTTTTTTCTGTTCTTGTGAAAGAGGGTGATCTCGTTCCGGGCAACACTCATTTTGATACAACAAAAGGGCATATTGAATTCAGAAAAGCCAGGGCGGTAGATTGTACAATTAATATTGCCTCTGACACAACAGCCTGGCATCCGTTCAAAGGGAACGTGGATATCGAAAAACTGGAAAATGTACTCAAAAACAACCCTGCCGGGAAGATCCCCTGCATAATAATAACTATCACAAACAATTCAGCAGGTGGCCAGCCTGTTAGCATGGCCAATATAAGAGAAACCGGAAAGCTTGCAGCAAAATATGGTGTGAAGTTAATCATTGATTCCGCCCGGTTCGCGGAGAATGCCTATTTCATTAAGGTTAGGGAAGAGGGCTATAAGAATAAGGATATCAGGGAAATAGTAAGGGAAATGTTCTCTTATGCTGACGGGATGACCATGAGCTCAAAGAAAGATGCCATTGTGAACATGGGCGGTTTTATCGGTTTTAAAGATGAAACTTTGTTCCGTGCAGCTTCAACTTACAATATTATATATGAAGGATTTATAACCTATGGCGGAATGTCGGGAAGAGATATGAATGCCCTTGCCCAGGGACTTTATGAAGGGACTGAGTTTTCGTATCTTGAATCGCGGGTTAACCAGATAGCATATCTTGGAACAAAATTGAAGGAGTATGGAATTCCTGTTATTGAACCCTTCGGCGGACATGCAATATTTATTGATGCGAAGAAATTTCTGCCAGATATTCCAAAAGAAGAATTTCCGGCCCAGACCCTTGCCATTGAATTATATATTGAAGGTGGAGTGAGAGGTACAGAGATTGGCACCCTTATGGCCGACAGAGATCCTGAAACCCGCGAAAACAGATATCCCGAACTTGAAATGGTCAGGCTGGCAATACCGAGAAGGGTCTATACAAATAATCATATTGACTACGTGGCTGTAGCAGTAAAGAATGTGTTTGACAGAAAAGATAATATAAAAAGAGGGGTAATAATAAAATGGGAAGCGTCAATAATGAGGCATTTCACTGTTGGACTTGAAAGGGTCTTGTAATGTGGAAAATTGTTGTTAAATATCAGTAGAATTTGTAACTTTCAACCCTATAATATTTTCACTCAAAATCAATAAAACGGTAGATGATAAAATCAATGACAGGCTATGGGAAAGCCATAGCAGAAACTCCACAGAAAAAAATAACCATCGAAATAAAATCACTCAACTCCAAACAACTCGATCTGAATACCAAACTCCCCTGGCTGTATAAAGAAAAAGAACCTGAGATCAGAAATCTTATAAGTCAGCGACTTGACAGGGGGAAAATCGACCTTGTTATCTACTTCGATATGCTTGATGAAGAAGCCGCTACCGTAATCAACAAATCTGCAGTAAAGAATTATTACAATCAATTTAAAGAGATTGCTACCGAGCTCAAAATAGACCTTGATGATCAGATATTCACGGCAATCATGAAGCTCCCCGACACTCTCAAAACCGAAAAACCCGAAATGCCGGAATCTGAATGGGATGCGGTCAAAGGTCAAATAGTGGAGTCAATAACCATGCTCGACCTGTACCGGATTGAAGAAGGCAATTCCATTATGGCTGATCTGAAAAAGTGTATTGGCAGGATATTGTCATTCCTCGAAAATGTCGAAACATTTGAGGCAGGAAGGATAACGAAAGTGAAGGAAAAACTCATGACAATGCTTAAGGATAATATTGGTACAGAAAATATCGATAAGAACCGATTTGAGCAGGAACTTATCTTCTATCTCGAGAAGTATGATATTAATGAAGAAAAAGTAAGGTTGAAAACCCATTGCGATTATTTCCTCGATACAATCAATACTCCGTCGCCAAACGGAAAAATATTGAACTTCATAGCACAGGAGATTGGCCGTGAGATCAATACAATAGGTTCAAAAGCAAACGATGCTTCAATTCAGAAACTGGTTGTGATGATGAAGGATGAACTTGAAAAAATCAAAGAGCAGACGCTGAACGTATTATAATAATGGAAGGAAAACTTGTAATAATATCAGCGCCATCGGGTGCAGGGAAAACAACAATCGTAAAACACCTCCTCGATAGCGGATTGAACCTTTCGTTTTCAGTATCTGCAACTACCAGGCAGTTAAGAGGTAAAGAAGCAGACGGAGTTGACTATTTTTATCTGACAGTCCCCGAATTTAAAAGGAAGATTGAAAACAATGAATTCGTTGAATGGGAAGAGGTTTATAAGGATCTTTTTTATGGCTCCCTGAAAAGTGAGTTGGAGAGAATATGGGCAAATGGAAATCATGTACTATTTGATGTGGATGTTATGGGAGGAATCAATCTGAAAAAGAAATTCGGCGTCAGATCAATAGTAATTTTCATTATGCCTCCATCAATTGAAGAGCTTAAGAAACGGCTTGTAAAAAGAGGTGATGACTGTCTCTCAAAAATCAATATGAGAGTTGAAAAAGCAAGGGAAGAGATAAGACTTGCTGATCAGTTTGACACGATCATAATTAACGATCAGTTAGAAAAGGCGAAGGAACAAGCTTTCAATATTGTTTCATCGTTTATTGAAATATAAAACCGTATAATCAGATGGCCAGGATCGGCTTATATTTCGGATCATTTAACCCGGTTCATATCGGCCATATCGCTATTGCCGGATACATGACTGAATTTGCCGGCCTCAACCAGGTTTGGTTCATTGTCAGCCCACATAACCCCTTAAAAAAGAAAGAATCCCTGCTTGCTGATCATCACCGTCTTTACATGGCGCAGCTTGCCATCGGTGACAACGACAAACTGAAAGCTTCAGATATAGAATTCAAACTGCCTGTTCCATCATATACTATTGATACACTGACATATTTAAGAGAGAAATACCCAAAAAATAAATTTTGTCTTGTAATGGGCGAGGACAATCTTTATACCCTTCATAAGTGGAAAAATGCAGAGGAGCTTGTAAGGAAATATCCAATATATGTTTATCCGCGGCCTGATTCAGGAAAACCAATATCTCTTCAACTCGATCAGATTCTTTCAATAGCAGAAATATATCCGGTCGAAGCCCCACTGATGGATATTTCAGGCACTTTTATCAGGGACGGGATTAAGAATGGAAAGGATATGTCGTATTATCTTCCTGCGGCAGTGTGGAAGTACGTAAAAGAGATGCATTTTTATGAGAAGTGAGGCAAATGGCGCAGGGCTCGGGGCGAAGGGCTCAGGGCGAAGGGTGTAAAGACAGGCCAAAGGCCGTAATAACAATCAGGCTCTCTGAACCTCTGATATAATTTCTTCTCCCCTTATCAGTGCCTTCTCATTCATTGGAATAAGATTGTGGTATCTCTCAGGGAGGGATTTCTTCAACCCTTTAATAACATTCTCAAGTTTAATTATAGGTTTTACCTTAAGGAAGCCACCCAGCACAATCATATTAAAAGTCTTTTGAATATTGAGTTTTGCAGCCTCTTCAGTTGCATCAACACGATAGATGGTAATGTCTTTTCTTTCCGGATGCCTTGTAATACCATTGCCATCGTAAATAAGGACACCTCCGGGCTTGATTGAACTCTCAAACTTATCGAGCGATTGCTGGTTTAGAATAATGGCAGTATCGAAATGCCTGATTATCGGAGAGCTGATCCTTTCACTGCTTATTATCACGATAACATTTGCCGTACCTCCGCGCATTTCAGGTCCGTATGATGGCATCCAGCTTACCTCCATATCCTGCATTACACCAGAATATGCCATTATCTTACCCATCGACAGTACACCCTGTCCTCCAAATCCGGCAATTATTATTTCTTCAGTCATTTTTACAAATCTCCTAATTTTCTCATATTCTATTTGATAAATCACTAATTCTTAAGGCACCTGATAGAATTGCCATTTAGCTTACCGGTGAATTGCGTGTGCACATTACTGTTACTGAAGCTTATAAATCGGACCCATGCGCTGTGCGTTTCGTACTCGGTAGAAGTCCAGAAGTTCCCGTCAGTACCAGTTACGCCGAATTCAAAACCACGGCCACCAGCCGGAAGCACTGTAAAACCTGTTTCGTTTGTAGCTCCGGTATTTGGAGTCTGCCAATGTGCTGTACCGGCTTCCTTCAGTTTGCCGCCTGCCCCAGGTTCGCCACCCAGAGATGTTGTCAGATCTGTCCATTCGCCATTGGTCGGTACATGCCAGCCAGTCGGGCATACATTTTTGTTACCATTGCTTGCAACATCCACCACATAATAATTGTATAATGCTCCATAGGTAGCTTTATTGGCTGCTTTATCATTATTGAGCCAACAGTAGCCAGGTGTCGTTAATGCATTCCAGGCAGCTGCATCATTTACCAGAGGGATGTCTGTACCATCATTGTATTTGGTGGTTTTAAGGTTTTCGGCCATCCAAACCTGTGACACGATTGTAACTGTGTTGTACACATTTTCATCAATATCAGTAACTGTTCCTGTAAAAGTTTTAAGTATTATTTCATCTCCATAGGCAGTACCAACATTATTAATTGCATACGCTCTGATATGATAGGCAGTGTTTGGTGTTAAGCCGGAAATTGAACTGGTATATAATCCAGGGCCTATACCGTCTGTGGTTTTACTATTATCAATTGTAGGAATTGCTGATGTACTCCAGCAAACTCCCCTTGCCGTAACCGTTGCACCACCGTCAGTGGAAATGTTTCCTCCGCCTACAGCAGAGGTGGTTGTGACAGCTGAGAGAGATGCGGTAGTCAGAACGACTTTTGAAGCCAGAGCATTGAATGTAGCTTGGCTGCTGTAAGCCGTTCCCACTGCATTAATAGCGTAAGCCCGTATATTATAGTCAGTACCAGGTGTTAACTCTGTAATGGAACTGGCAAAACTGCCCGAACCAGTACCGTCAATAGTTTTTTTGTCGGCTGTGGTTGGATTCTTATTGACGCTCCAACAAACTCCGCGGGCTGTTACCTCTGCGCCACCGTCAGAAGTAATTTCGCCGCCAGAGGTGGCGGAGGTCTCTGTGATATTGTTCACAGCTACAACTGTAACGGTAGGAATATTGTTAACGGCTTCTTTTTTGCAACTAAACAAGAGTGGCAAGAATAGTCCGGCGAGGATTACTGAGGAAATAGCAAATACAAATGATAGCTTTTTCATAATTAAATTAATTTTGCTAAAAGTATAAAAAAACTTAAATACTCTGCGGTTCTTCGCGTTTTCTTTGCGCGACCCTGCGGTAAAAAGTTTTAAACGCGGAGTTCTCAATCTCTGCCTTAACCTTATTATGATGGGTTCATCAGGTTATTCGAAATCAATAATTTGATCGATTGTTGCCTTTTTAAAGACCGGGTAATCATTAAAAGGCACAAAATATTCCTTTATTATCAATTAATACCCAAAAACCATGTTTGGTTATATTGGTAACTTCATTATTGATTAAAATGCTTTTCCCAGGCTTTTGTAAATTCATCTTTATGTTCCTCCGCTAACGGTATTTTCCTATAATCAATACTGTTGGCATATTATGTTTATTCCCTGCAAATTTACCGTTTTTCTCTTGTAAAACAAAATATGCCTGTTTTCAAAATAACGTGATAGAGATTTTATACAAATGTGTAAAGCAATATTAATATCTATCCAACAGAGTGAATTACGGAGTCTTCAAATCGCCAAGCGGGTAATAGGGGAACATGTTTTCCTCCATCCATTTGTTTGACTGTACCGGAGTCATTTTCCAGTTCGAAGGGCAATTTGAGACTATCTCAATAAAGCAGGTACCCTTATCGAGTTTCTGGTATTGAACGGCTTTTCGTATTGCTTTTTTTGTCTTACGTACATTGGCCGGAGTATGGACACTCTGCCTGGTAACGTAGTATGTGCCGGGAAGAGTTGCAACTATATCGGTCATTTTAAGGGGATTGCCCATAGTTTTTACATCTCTTCCTAATGGTGAAGTTGATGATTTCATTCCGGGAAGTGTTGTTGGCGCCATCTGCCCTCCGGTCATTCCGTAAATACCGTTATTGATAAAAATGATAAGTATATTCTCACCACGGTTGCATGCATGAATTGTCTCGGCAGTACCGATAGCTGCAAGATCGCCATCGCCCTGGTATGTAAAAACAAACCTGTCGGGCAGAAGTCGTTTTATTGCAGTAGCAACGGCAGGAGCCCGTCCGTGTGCAGCCTCCTGAATATCAACATCGAGATAATTATACATCAAAACAGAGCATCCAACGGGCGACACTCCAATTGTTTGAGACTGAAGGCCTTCTTCATCAATAACCTCAGCAAGTATCCGATGGGCGGTGCCATGTCCGCAACCAGGGCAGTACGACAGGATATTATCTGTCATAATATTTGTTTTCCTGTAAACCAGGTTTTCAGGCTTGATAATCTCTTTAATACCTGTAGCTTCTATCATATCTTAACCTCCAATAATTTTTGATTTCAGGTTTTCCACCACCTCTTCAGGTGTTGTAACAATGCCTCCCATCCGGCCGAAGTGCTTAACCGGCACTTTCCCGTTAACTGCAAGAAGGATATCTTCAATCATCTGTCCGGCGCTCATCTCCACTGAAAGTATCCCTTTTACCTGTCCGGCGAGTTCATTGATACGCTTTGCCGGGAACGGGAATAATGTAACCGGCCTTAACAGACCAACTTTAATACCTTGTTCACGGGCAATCTGCACTGCTTTCTGGCTAACCCTGGCGCTTGTGCCATAAGCCACAAGCAGGTATTCAGCATCGCTTGTCTGGAACTCCTCAAAACGCACCTCTTTTTCCCTAATCACATCGTATTTTGCCTGCAGTTTCTGGTTAAATAACTCCTGTCCATTTGGGTCAAGATCAAGCGAGGTAATTATATTCCTCTTCCTTGTTGCCGGTTTCCCGGTTGTTGCCCATTCGGGAAAAACTTGTGATCTCTCTTTAGGCGGGTTCAGGTAAACTTTTTCCATCATCTGTCCTATTGCACCATCAGAAAGCATAAGGACAGGATTACGGTATTTGAACGCCAGCTCAAAACCTAGTTCCACAAAGTCGGCCATTTCCTGAACTGAAGCCGGAGCCAGAACTATAAGGTGATAATCGCCATGACCACCTCCTTTTACCGACTGAAAATAATCTGACTGGGCAGGTTGTATTGTTCCAAGTCCGGGGCCACCCCTGACCACATTTACAATCAGGCATGGAAGCTCTGCCCCTGCAATATAAGAGATACCTTCCTGTTTAAGGCTTATCCCCGGTGAGGAGGAGGTTGTCATCACTTTTTTACCACAGGCTGCGCCACCATAAACCATATTTATTGCAGCAACCTCACTCTCAGCCTGGAGAACAACCATGCCGGTAGTCTTGGAAGGGTTTGCTTCCATGAGGTATTCGAGTATTTCGCTCTGGGGAGTAATCGGATAACCGAAATAGCCATCGACGCCGGCACGTATTGCAGCTTCTGCAACTGCCTCATTGCCCTTCATTAATCTGAGTTCCTTTTCCATTGGCTGCCTATATTTTTGTTTTATAAACTGTTATTACCCCGTCAGGACAAACCATCGCGCAACTGGCACAGCCAATGCACAACTCAGGGTTCGCAGGGAAGGCATAATTATAACCCTTTCCGTTTACCTCCTTCGCCATCGCGATGGTTCCTGTCGGACAAGAAACCATACATACTTCGCATCCTTTACATTTTTCAACATTCACTACAATGCTGCCTCTTATCTTTGCCATATTATAAGGTATCAATTTTCAATCTTCAATTTTTTTCAACCTGATGATCCTGATGGAAACATTTTAAACGCGTCTCAAGGTCATCAAATTGATCTCTCGAAACATGTGATACACAGGCCCTTAAGCCATCATTCCTTTTGCTACCGGTTATGTCGAGCGAAATAGCGCTGATACCGTAATAAAGAAGTCTTTCCAACAATTCACTACTTGTCATACCCGGATAGGAAATTGTGAAATAGAAACCATCAGCAAGGGGCTCATCAAGGTCAGTGTCATAAGTTATTTCAAATCCGTTTGTTAAAAAAAACGCTTTCATCAGCCTGGCTTTTTCGCCATATTCCTTTACATCGTCAATGAATCGGTAATATCCGTCATTTACAGCTTTAAGCAAAGCGGCAAGTCCGTACTGTGCTGAATGTGCAACGCCGGCAGATAAACCATACAAGGCGCCAAAAACCGCTGAATGGCCAAACTTATCGGATGAATAATACCTTAAGAGATCGGGGTAGTGCCTTTCGAAAAGATGATCGGATATTGCCATCATACCAATTCTTTGTCCCGCGTAGCTGAAAATTTTCGAACTCGATATCAGTATAATATAATCATCTGTATATCTGCCAATTGTTGGTTGAAAAGGAGGCAACCCCGGATTTGAATAGTCTTTCCTGAAATCCATTCCGAAATAAGCCAGATCTTCAATAACGATAATATCGTACTTCGCTGACAGATCGCCAATAATAGCAAGTTCTTCTTCATTCAGGCACATCCAGGTCGGGTTATTCGGGTTTGAATAAAGCACTGAAGATATCTTCCCCTTTTTCAGATATGATTCCAGTTTGTCTTTCAGTTTTTTGCCCCTGTGTTCGAAAATATCAAAGGAGTAATAATCATGGCCGAGCATCTTCACCTGTTGTTTCTGTACGGGGAAACCGGGATCAAGAAAAAGGGTTCCTTCCCTCTCTTTGTTATTCCTGTTTGCCACAAGAAAGCTGATCATCGAACCCATCATTGAACCAACTGTTGGGATACATCCCTGAGGATTAATATCGAGGTCAAGGAATAGCTTAATGAACCTGGAAGTTTCGTCTTTAAGAGGCTTAAAACCTTCTATGTCCGGATAAACAGAGGCCACTCCTCTTTTTAGCGCGTCAATTTCAGCCTCAATCCCGATTATTGAAGCAGGCAACCCCGGCGCACCCATCTCCATCCTGATATATTTCTTGCCTGTTGAAGATTCGAGCCGGTTAACGAGTTTTGCAATTTCTCTTATGCTTGCAGTTCCAAAGCAGGTTAACCCGCTCTCATTCAGTATGTTTCTGACAATATTGAAATCCAATGGAGTGTTTTTCATATTGCTGTTCATTTTGAATTCCGGATCTGTTACCAAAGGTCTCAAATATAATAATATTAATATCAATCAGTCACCAGAAAAAACCTGAAGATCATTTTTCAATTCTTATCCTTGCATCCACTACAGTTATATCATCCAGGCTTCCGATAAGCGGATTGAGGTCCATCTCTTTTATTTCGGTTGCATAGCGCAATAAGCTTGAAAGTCTGACAATTATTTCAGCAAATTTTGATTCATTTATTCCCGGTTTTCCACGGGTTCCATGTATGATCTTATAGCTTTTCAGGCTCCTTATCATCGATTCGGCTTCATTAAATGTTAAAGGGGCAAGCCCTGATGATACATCGCCAAGAACCTCCACAAATATTCCTCCCAGTCCACAAAGAATTATATGCCCGAAACGCGGTTCATATTTTGCACCGATAAAAAGCTCAATACCTGACAGCATCTGCTGAACAAGCACGGCCCTGACGCCCTTTATCCGCATCATCCTGTTAAACTCGGCTTCAAGATGTTTCTCCGATTTTATATTAAGGGTAACACCACCAACATCCGATTTATGAACCGGACCCACGACCTTCAACGCGAG
>JBAXXU010000109.1:0-13829 GCA_037127735.1 Bacteroidota bacterium | reverse complement strand
CCCCGGCTGGCGCCGGGGGTTATTCATATCAGGCCACATTCGTGGCATTAGTTATCGAAATAAAATTTATCACTAATTCCTTAGGTTGACGGCTATGCCCTCTTGGGGAAGGGATTTAGGAAGAGGTGGAATACACAAGTTGAGATTGGAGAAAGGAAATAATTATAACTTTGTGCTGACTAATTATCAAACTAATACTCTGTGAAAATGTCAACTTCAATGCTACTGGTTCTTATTGTCATAGGGATCATCACCGGTGTTATGGCAGGAATGTTGGGGATAGGCGGCGCCATTATTATGATTCCTGCTCTGGTATTTTTCATGGGATTCAGTCAGCAGACCGCACAGGGAACAAGCCTTGCGGTGATGCTACCGCCAATCGGAATAATTGCTGCATACAACTACTATAAAGCTGGGCAGGTAAACATCAAATTTGCTATAATCCTCGCGGTATGTTTCCTTGTTGGCTCCTACTTTGGATCAAAGTTCGCTTTAAACCTCCCCCAACCGGTACTGAAAAAAATATTCGGAGTACTTCTGCTTCTGGTTGCTGCAAAAATGCTTTTGTCAAAATAACAGGGACATGCCATGGCATGGCATGTCCCTGCATATATCTATAAATCTCTTCCTCTAAAAGATCAAACCCAGGCTAAGAAGAAATGCATTTGGTCTGTCATCCAGATTAAATTTTGTTCCACCTGTCAGGGCTTCGATCTGGTTCTGATACTTTTTCAGACTGCCTTCGTACCGGAGATCAACCGTAAGAAGCTTTAAGATATCAACTCCGACACCTGCCTGATAGCCGATAGTCATCCTGCTGTACATACTTTTAAAATTTGAATCATCTATTAGATCTTTTGGAGTATTGATCAGGATTGAAGCTGCAGGGCCCACGTTCAGACGAACGGGACCAAGTTTAAAACCAACCATTACCGGAATGTCCAGTTTATTAAAGTTCTGTTTTACAACGCTGGACGCAGATGTCTGAATATTCTTAACAGTATATTCATTTGTCCGCGTAGATAATAATAATTCAGGTTGAACGTAAATTCCAAGAAGTGTCAGCCTCATAAAGAGACCTCCATGAAAACCATATTTTGCATTTTCCAATGCAATCACAGTGTAAGATGTTGTGCCTGATGTTATTGTTTTCAGAGCAGCCATCGATAAATTTGTTGTGCTTACACCTGCTTTAATACCAAATTTAAGCTGGGAGAAAGCCGGGATTGTTATAAGAACCACTAATAAAATTGCAGATAATTTTTTCATCATTTTCTGGTTTAAGTTTTCAAATCAAAAATCTAATAAATATTTAAAAATAAAACACATTAATATATAACGAAAATACAAGTCAAAAAGTTGCATCTGCGCATATCTTTTTATCATTAACTATAATCGAAGTCTTCTTAACCCGGCTTAAAAAAAAATACTTATTACTGAATAGTTAAATATAGTTAAGAATTAAGACTGTGCGAATGAAGGAAATATTATTTTTATACTTTAGCCTTTTACAATCATAATAATACACTTAAATACATTCTATAATGAAAAAACTATGTTTAACAATGCTGATTCTTATTCAGGTATCCGGCATCTGTATAAATGCACAGATATCTCCGAAGGATAAGGGGCTTGAGGCTATCACTCTGGATGTAATTAAAGGACAACTTGAATTTCTTGCATCTGACTGGACAGAAGGCAGAGCCACCGGGGAAAAGGGATACTTTCTTGCCGCAGATTATGTTGCCAGCATGTTCAAAGTATTCGGAGCCGCTCCTGCAGGTGACGTAGTTATGGGAGGTGGTCCGAGAATGCAAAGAAATCAGTCAATGCTTCAGGCACCACGGCCCAAATCATATTTTCAGAACTTTACTCTTCTTGAGAACCAACCCGGAGCAGTATCATTGCTGACCATACAAAAAAACGGAAATGAATATACTTTTGAGGAGAATGTTGATTTTAAGGCCTCCGAAAAAACTGTTAGCGGAAAAGTCCAGGCGCCTCTTGTTTTTGTCGGTTATGGTTTTGTAGATAAAACCAACGGATACGATGATTTTGCAGGTGTTGATATAAAGGGGAAGATTATAATCAGGCTTTCAGGGTTCCCGGGTTCAGGAGATGTAAACTCACCTGTTTATAAAAAGATTGCAGGCGATAGCCCCAGGGCTGCATATGAGATATCCAGAAAAAAAGATGAAATTCTTGCCAGTATGGGAGTTTCCGGTGTAATTGATATTACACAAAATACCGATATAGCAAAAAGATGGGGAGTTTACAAATTTGATTATAATCTTGCTCCTGCTGAGGGCAATACGAGAACAAACTGGAAGGAGATGAGCCTCGACAGGAAAGAAATTTCATCAGCTCCGGTAACGCTGTATCCTACAGGGCGGGTTGCCAATCTTCTTCTTAAAGACAGCGGAATAGATCTGGCAAAATATGAAAAAGATGCCTCTTCAGGTATAGTTAAATTCAAACCGGTTCCAATTACCGGAATGACTGCCACAATCACGACAAATGTTGATACAAAAAGAATCAGGGTAAGAAATGTTGTCGCAATGATTGAAGGTGAAAACACCAATGAATTTGTAGCTGTGGGAGCTCATCTCGATCATATGGGAATGGATAATGGTAATATATGGAACGGAGCTGATGATAATGCATCAGGTACAGTTGCAGTCATGACAATAGCAAAAGCATTTGCAGCAAGCGGGATTAAACCGAAAAGAACAATAGTCTTCTGCGCATGGACAGGCGAAGAGAAAGGACTGCTTGGCTCCGAATACTTCACTCTGTATCCGGTTGCAGGGAAGATAACTGATTATAAGTTTTATATGAATTTTGATATGATTGCGAGGGACAATGCAACAGACACCGCGAAGAATATGGCCGGAATAACATATACTAAAGCTTTTCCAAAACTTGAAGATATTACCAAAGTAAATAAAGATCAGTATAAGCTTAACCTGAATCTGAATATCAAAAGCGCTGAAGCGCCAACAGGTGGCAGTGATTATACAGCATTCTCTGATAATAAAATACCTGTAATTGCCTGGATGGCAGCTATGCACCCCGATTATCACCAGCCTTCAGACCAGGTTATTCCGGTTAACTGGAATAAAATGCTCGATATTATTAAACTGGGTTATCTGCAGATGTGGGAAGCTGCTAATGGTGAAATAAAATAATTAATTACCGGTGACAGGACTGTCTGATCTGATTAATTCATAAACTTGGTGAGACTTTGTGTAATCCTTTGAGTACCTTTGTGTTTAAAGAGTTTAACCACAAAGTATCTCAAAGGGAAGCACTAAGTAACACAAAGGAAAACAATGAATTAAATATGTTCATGAATAGGGAAGGCTAAAAAACGTATATTACTGTATAAAATATTTATGATGAAAACACTCTTTTCTTTAATTCAGATCGCGCTGCTTATTGCAGTTTTTCCAAAAGACCAGGCTCAGGAGAAGCAGGACAAGAAGTTACATATTATCATTATAGGCGCCCATCCTGATGATCCTGATAAAGTTGGTGGAACAGCTTATAAATGGGTTCAGATGGGTTATGATGTATTGATGGTTTCACTTACAAACGGAGATGCGGGTCATCAGACAATCAAGGCGATTGAACTGGCAAAAATCCGCCGCGAAGAAGCCCGGAAGGCCGGGGAAGTCATCGGAGTAAAGTATATTACACTCGATAATCATGACGGACAACTGATGCCGACCTATGAGAACCGCCTGCAGGTCATAAAAATCATCAGGGAGCAGAAGGCTGATATTGTTATCTTTCCGCGACCTTATGATTATCATCCCGATCACAGATACACGGGGGTTCTGGTACTTGATGCCGCCTATATGGTTACAGTGCCTACTATACTTCCTGAAGTGCCTTTTCTTGAAAAGAATCCCTTATTCCTGTTCATGAGCGATGAATTCATTCATCCCGAACCTTTTAAAGCAGATGTTTGTATCGACATAGATGATGTAATTGAAAAGAAAATGGATATGTATCACCAGCACAAGTCGCAGATGTACGAATGGCTGCCATTCAACCAGGGCGAGCTTGATCAGGTGCCGGCATCAGATGCTGACAGGAGAATATGGCTCGGGGTAACAAGAAAAGATTGGTCCGATGCATCTCCTTACCGTGATAAACTGATTGAACTTTACGGAAAAGAAAAAGGTGCTCAAATAAAATATTGTGAAGCATTTGAGGATTCAGGTTATGGCGCCAGGCTGACCAAAGAAAATATAAGTTACTACTTTCCCTTCCTGAAAAATCAATAGATTGAATTAATCACTCATTGGCATGATATTTGAATTGTAATTATTCAAATTTACTGCCATGCAAAAATTATTGATTATTATTTCTACTCTCATGGTCTTGTCATCCTGCACGACAACCAAAGAGGCAAAATCATCAAGGATTGAACTTCGAAAAAATAAAAAGATTGCTGAGCAGGCGGTTATTAAGCAAGCTGTTGAATCGAGAAGATTCATAATAAAACTTAACAAGATTTTTTTATCTCACGGTGGAATAGTCGATCTCTTACCAAGAGCTAATTACATTATCATAGATGGTGAGAAAGCCATTATAAGCGCTGCTTACCTCGGAAGCCAGTACGAAATAAAACCAATAGCAGGAATTAATATGCGCGGAATAGCCATGAATTATGAACTGACTAACAACTTGTCAAAAGGAATGTATGAGATAAAAATGGAGGTGACGCATGGTGGAACCAGATCATTTGATGTTTATCTGAATATCAGTAAAAATGGTACATGCAGAGCTTCAGTTTCCAGTCTTAAAATTGATTACATGAGCTATTCAGGTTATGTTGTGGCTATAGAAGATAACGCGAATAATACGCTCCAAAACGGAGATGAAATCTGATAGTTGTCCGGATAAGAGCTTACATTACCCACGATTGTTACATCTACTGATATTCTATATATTGGCTATTCTGCCTTAATTCCAGGAAATCATCACCGGTTTCCCTGTAGCCATATTCAAAGCAATAATGAAACTTATGGCCCTGTGAATTTTCGATAATATGAGTAAAGAAACTGAAGTTATAACCAAGTGCAAAAAGAGCATCTTTATGAACTTTCACTTTACCTTCAGTAAACAGATCTGAAAGGATCCTTCTGTTCTTTCTCAACAACCCGTGAACATTTCTGACAAAATTGTTTGAATCGCGGTTCAGCTTGTTGTTGTAGTTATTCCGGCATTGGTCAGAACAGAATTTCTTATCGGTACGCCCACGCAAAGTGTCACCGCAATCGAGACATTTTTTTTCCACAGAGCTAATGTTTTGATAAAGATATAAAAAAACGTTTTCAAACGGATACAAATGACTATAAATGATTTTAAACCGTGTATAATTGTTTAATAACCGGGACACGTCGCGAGGGTGGCTTAAGTTTGCTAAGAAAATAAATATATGTCAAACTAAAACTTAAAGTCATGAACTCACTAAAAAACAGAGTAACACTCATTGGAAATCTTGGTCAGGATCCGGAAACAAAAACCACCGAAACAGGGAAAAAAGTAACACACTTCACGCTTGCCACCAACGATGGCTACAAAAATGCCGATGGTCAGAAAGTGAATGAAACAACATGGCACAACATTGTTGCCTGGAACGGGCTGGCTGATATCGCCGGGAGATTCCTTAAAAAAGGCAAAGAGGTTGCTGTCGAAGGAAGAATTGTTTATCGCACGTATGAGGATAAGAAGGGCACGACAAAGAACATAACAGAGATTGTTCTGAATGATCTTGTCCTTCTCAGAAATGGCGAGAAACAAGGCAAAGAAGAAGAAGGCCAGGGATGAAAATATGATTATCAGTGGAAATGATCGCTGCATTTCCGATTTTGCAGGGATGCGCCAGGGCGCTTCCCTGCTTGTTTATTTATTTCGCTTTTCAATTTCCGCTACAGAAGCGAGTACTATAGAATTATCAGATGGAGTTTTTTCTAACATTTCGAAAAGGATATGACAAAGCTCGCTGTAAGTAAGATTAATATTTTTGTTTTTAATAATCATATCTATGTATCGTATTGCCCTGTCTATCAACTTGTTATTACTTGCTCTTACATAGGTCATTACATTTCCTTCATATCTTCCCAATCTTCCCATAATAAGTGTAGAATGTACATTTAATATCATCTTCAAAACAAGATGTATAAAAAGCGGATTAGAAAATGGTGCAGCTAAAAAATGGTCATCATTGCCAAGTTTAAATTTAATCCCGGATTTTTCATACACTATTTTAAACCTGTGCTGCCCGACAGATTTTTGCCGGTTCTCCCTTCTTGATAAAACCATCCTGCTAAAATCAAAACCAAGCAACCTTTCCCTGGATGCTATTCCATAAATATCGGGCCACTCCAATGTCCTGGGAGTTCTCCATAATAAGCTTTCCCATGCCGTTTCACTATCTGTTTCACCAGGCAGAAAAAGATAACAAAGCGACATGTTTTGTTCTGCTTCATTTACATTTTCAAATGGGAACAGGCTAAAAGTCGGTGACCTTTCAGTGGTGTCAGTAATAACTGTAATGCCCAAATGATTGTCCGTTTCGTATAATAGGTAATCCCCGTTTTTATAATAATCAGTTTCCTGAATAATAAATTTTTCAAGAAACCGTATATCCGCTGAATTCCAAAAACAGGAAAAAGCATCAATCTCTTTTTCAATAGTTTCATTACTCTCCTCATAATAAAAAAGTGCAATTCCCGCGGCAGCAAGAAGAATCGTTGAAGACTGCATCCTTGTGCTTCCCGTTACAGCCATTGGTCCGACCGTAAGATTTATCTTTTCAATATCGCGATTTTGAATAACCATTTTTGATCTTTCAGCAACATCGCTTAAAATGTCATCCGGATTGCAATACATAAAAAATGGTTTCCTTTTTGAAATTTGTGCTGCTTTTTCCACGGCCCCGATCACAAATGGAGTTTCTCCTCCTTCGGTGGTACCAATCAGCAGGTCGCCCTCTGTAAAACCTGCTTCCAGAAGCTGTCTGGCTCCGTATTCCGGAAAATCTTCAAAGTTTTCTATGGAGCGGATAAGAGCAACATCACCCCCGGCCATAAAGCTGAATACTCTCTCTTTAATTTTTTCCTTTTCATGCACCTGACGCCAAAGCGTTTCAATAGTAAGAGATAATCTTCCTGTAGCTCCGCAGCCACAGAAAAATATGTTGCCTCCTGAACTTAAAGTATCGCGGATTATATCTTTCAGATAGCAAATCTCCTTTTTCTTTTCAGACAAAACCCTTATTGTTTGTCTGTCAAGTTCCTGTAGTATCGAAATTGCTTGCGGCAAATTATTCAGGGCAAGATTTGACAGATCTTTTGTTGCAGGATGCGCAGATTCTGTAACTAACCTGCCAAGCTTATACCGTGCAGAAATTGAAAGAAATTTTTCTGCTTTGCCATCCGAATCTTCCACCATATATATGTATTTATTTTCAATCTGAATTTAATTAATTTCAGGGATATACTATTATTTCGATCAGATACAATGTCAAATTTTTACGATAATGCCGTATTTAATTTTAAAGAAGTAATGAGCTTTCCCTTCCGGCTTTTAGCGCTTTCAGATTGGCTTCAACAACATCTTCTCCCTTGCGACCAAAGAGTTTCCTGATGGCATCTTCCAGACTTTCATAAGGCATATCTATAAACGGCGATGCAGCTCCAAGAATGACAATATTACCGGATCGTGATGATCCTGCTTCTTTCGCTATCGTATCTGCATCGATGATAATATGATTTTTTATCTTTTTTACCTCTTTAATTATCTCATCTATTGATGGATAGTCAGGTATATTAATGAAAGGGTTTGAGTTGGTAACCAGCCATCCGTCTTTTGAAAGCCAGGGAAGATATCTCAGTGATTCCATCGGTTCGACAGAGATAATAAGGTTTGCTTTTCCATAAGGTATAAGATCAGATGAAACCGGTTTATCTGACAACCTCAGGTGCGACTGGACATCTCCTCCCCGTTGGCTCATACCGTGAACTTCCGATTGTTTGAGGAAAAGGTTATTCTCCACCGCGGCAAGCCCAATGGTGGCTGCAATTGATAAGATACCCTGTCCTCCTACTCCTGATAATATAATGTTGTTCTTCATTCTATTTCATTTTGGGATTACTTGTTTGAGACTTCTGTTTTTTTCCTTTTACAGCTGTCTGAATACATTCGCGTGTAGCAATAATTACTGAAACTCCATCATATTCAAATTCTCCTCTCATAATACGTACGTTTTCTTCATGATTCTTACGTAATGGAACAATTACTTTCAGGTGATCTTTGATAACACCGATGCCTGCACAAATCTGTTCAAGCCTGCCTGTTGCCTGTGATTGCTGGCCACCTGTCATACCTGTTGTTGAATTATCAGAGATAATGATAGTTACTGATGAATTTTTTATTACCGCATCGAGAAGTCCTGTCATGCCGGAATGGGTAAAAGTTGAATCTCCTATCACGGCAACAGAGGGGAACAGGCCGGCATCGGCTGCTCCAACAGCCATTGTAACAGAAGCACCCATATCAACGCATGAATAAATCGCATTATAAGGTGGCAGTGCTGCCAATGTGTAACACCCGATATCGGAAAATACCCTTCCGGGGCCATAGGGTTTAATAGCTTCATTTAAAGAATTGAACATATCGGCATGCCCGCATCCCTTGCAAAATGAAGGTGGCCGCATCTTAACTATTGCCGGAACTTCTTTGCCATAGCTAACCGGTAAACCAAGAGCCTTTGCAACGATTGCCGGATTCAGTTCCCCATCTCGCGGTATGGTTCCATCAAGTCTGCCCCCAATTTTAATACCATTATCAAGAATCCCTCTTAAAGCTTCTTCGATAAAAGGAGCTCCCTCTTCAAGGATAAGAATCTCCTTACACCTCCCTTTTATATCCAGTATAAGGTCCTTTGGAAATGGGTATGCAGTTATCTTAAGTACCGGAAAATCGTCGATACATTCTACAATATTCTCTAACAAGTAGTTATATGCAATTCCGCATGTTATTATTCCAATATCTCTCTTCCTTCCATCTTTAAAATTGTTATATTTCGAAATTCTGTAGTCGTATCTTAATGATTCATAAGATGACAGCAATGTTTTGTACTTTTTCCTTGCAAAGGCGGGAAGAAGAACAAACTGATAAATATCTGAAGGCAGAGATAATTTTTTTTCAGGAAGGAGTTCCTTCAGTTCAACACTTGCCCTGGAATGTGCCAGACGCGTGGTTATTCTGAAAAGAACCGGAAGCCTGTATTTTTCTGAAACTTCAAACGCGTCAAAAATCATATCATAAGCCTCCTGCTGGTTTGATGGTTCAAAGCAGGGCACAAAAGCGAACTTCGCGTAAAACCGCGAATCCTGTTCGTTCTGAGAGGAATGCATTGAGGGATCATCAGCTGAAACCAATAAAAGGCCGCCGTTTACTCCTGTCATGGCAGAATTAATAAAACCATCGGCAGCTACATTCAGACCAACATGTTTCATGGCAACCATTGCCCTTTTGCCGGCATAAGACATACCAAGAGCAGCTTCCATAGCAGTCTTTTCATTTGATGACCAATTCCTGTGAATATTACGGTCAGCTGCCTCTCCGGACGATTGTATATACTCCATAATTTCGGTAGAAGGAGTTCCGGGATAAGCATACATACCACTTAAACCTGCATCTAAAGCAGCCTGAGCTATTGCTTCATCTCCCAGTAATAGTAATCTTTTCATATATAGGGTCAATAGTTATTTGGTACAGAAATTGTTATTGGGTTATTGAACTGAGTGAAATATAATTAAACAAATATTGAAATATTTTCCATAAATAATAATGACGAATGAGTGAAAAAAATATTAGTATCCTAAATGACTAATTTAGCCTTAATTATTCACAAATATACTTAAAGCGCTCTTTTTCTTTGTGTTACTTTGTGATGTACTTTGTGTACCTTCGTGGTAAAAAAAAATAAACACTAAGTCGCACAAAGGGTTACACAAAGGCTCACAAAGATTATGAACAAAAGAAGTTAGAGCATCTATTGGTGATCAGCGTTAAAATATAGTTAATTATTTTATCATTACACTCAATAATGTTTATTTTGCAGAAGCAATTCTATTTCAAAAGACAATAAACTATTCTGATTGAAAAGACTTTTTTATACCATTGCATTATTCATCCTGCTTTTTCCTGCCTTAAAAGGTCAGGCAAATGAACCGGTGAGATATGTTCAGGTAAACGGAATAATTACTGACGAGTCATACAGGCCGGTGCCAGGTGTAGCGGTTGTTTCCAAAAAACTCCACAGGGGTACGATTAGTGAAAGAACCGGCATTTATTCCATCACAAGCATACCGGGTGATACTATTTTTTTCAGAGCTCTGGGATTCAAAAGATATCATACAATTATACCGTTAACATATAAAGAAAGGCATTGTAAGGTTGATATTGCCCTGGAAATTGATACTATTCAGATTGAAGAAATAACTATTCTCCCGTGGAAGAGTTATAATGAATTTATTAAAGATGTGACCAAAGAACGACCTGTTGATCCGATTATTGAGAATATGAATGATAACATCGCTTCTATTTATGTGGCAATAGCAAATCAGACCAACATAAAAGTCTCTCCTGAAGCCGGTTACAGATATGCAATGGAACAAAATTTCAGCGCTATGTCAACAAGGAACCAATATCCCGTAAATAATCTTCTTAACCCGTTTGCCTGGGCAAAATTTATAAACGGTGTTAAACACGGATTATTTAAAAACCAGAAGTTCAACAAACCCGTTAATGCCAAAGTAAGAAAAAAGATTAAGAAGACTAAAAGCAAATAATGATTAACATTTTGCGCGGTAAGGTTTGCGGTAATTAATTATTTCGCGGAGTATGAAAAGGTACGAAGGAAGAAAGGTCGGCATTCTGGGAACAGTAATAATTCATCTTATTGCCGGAATATTATTCATGTCATTCCAGATTAAGTCATTACAAAAGGATTTGTCGGATAAATTCGAAATCGGATTTGCTACTGAGGATGAGACAAAGACTGAGACGAAGGTGAAGCTGATTGAATTACCGGCAACTAATATTGAAAGAATTCTCAATGGTGACGATGAGATGCTAAATATTGCACGAAATCTTGCAAATAAGTCAGAGGAGAAGATTAATCCGGCTGATTATATTGATAAGGTTAAAGATGAACTTATTAAAAGCGGCAAACTCGGTATTGATAATTATATCGATGAACAGAAGAGGTTAAATGAAATGAATGCAGAGGAAAAGCTTGCAATTGAGAATGATACTGTCAAAAAGAATGAAAGTGAAAAGCCCAAAGAATCGCTGGAAATGGCAGCAAATTATAAAGGTCCGACACGTATCTACTACGACCTGCCAGGCCGTAACCATTCATTTCTTCCAATCCCGATATATAAATGTCAGGGCGCAGGCAAGATAGTCCTGTCAATCGAGGTCAACCAGAAAGGAGTTGTTGAAAAGGCTCTGATTATTGCTAATGAAAGCTCTACCTCCGACCCATGCCTTGTTGAAACGGCAGTAATAACTGCACTAAATTCTATATTCAACGCCGATATCAATTCCCCAAAAATACAGACAGGCACCTTGTCGTATCATTTTGTCGCACAATAGCTTGAAGTCTGGCAGTCTTGAAGTCTTAGAAAAGCAGATTATCACTTTCACGTGTAAATGGCCTTATTACATCCGGAGTATTCCGGTCTGATGTTCTGTCATTAACTAGCGGACTTATGGTATGAGCTCTAAGGTAGCGTGAAGGGATTGGCCCGAGCAAACCCAGTGCATCAGAAGATGATGTTGCAAGGTCGAGCCATCTCATCTCAGCAGTTTTATCAAAGATGGCAGGCATTCTTTTCTTTGAATTATGTACCTCAGCCATCAGTTCATTTGCATGAGTGGTAATGATGGAAAAAGTACTGAAAACCTCGCCTGTATTGTTTTCGATCCAGTCATCATATAATCCTGCAATGGATAAAATTTCATTTTCAGAATGATATATGTACCATGGAATTTTTTCTTTACCAACATGTTGCCATTCAAAGAAGCCTTTTACAGGTATAATGCATCTTTTTGATCTGAAAGAGGCAGAGAAAGAAGGTTTCTGATCTATGCTCTCAGACCTGGCATTAAAAGTTTTGTATCTGATAATATTTGCATTATCAATGTTCCTGGTCCATGGGGGAATTAATCCCCATTTTAAAAGTTTAATCTTGTCTGGCTCTCCTGAGCAGATGGCAGGTATTTCAGGAAGGCCAAAGGCATGATAATAATAACTTGGCCGGTATTTGTCAGGATCTGTTAAGGTTGCTCCATATCTGTTTTCGAGCTCCTCCTTAATAAGGTTAACATTTACTGAAAAACACATGATTACTTGTTAAAATATTCAGTTAATGTATATTTTAAAGGTACCGGCAGTGAATAATTATAGAGATCATAATCCGGCCACGGATTAATCTGAGATATTGCCCGCGACATCATGTTGCTTATGTAGGTATATATTTCAGGACCATTCCTGGCGCTTGAGTTAAAAAGGACAACCCAGGAAATTCCATCAGATTGTCTTTTCATCATACTGGCGCTTCCGGGAAAGGAACCGGTTCTCCACCATGTACCGTCAATAACGGTTACCTTCCACCCTACCGGTGCAAATCCGTTATCGTTATCGGTCATAAACCTGATACTTTGATCATTAAGAATATCCGGTCTTGTGTTGTAGCCATCTACAGCAAGCAATAAACGCATAAGATCGGGCGCTGTTGCCAGCCATGCTCCGGCGCCTCCAAGCGCCCTGATATCATTACCTCCATTACTCGGTGTAACCATTTTACATGTATCATATATTGAAGGTTTAAGCGCCACATCGGGAGGTTCATAGTAAGTAACCTCAAAAGGAGTCTTATCTGAAGAAAGGTTACCGGCAATAGCCATATCATAAATACCAAGAGGTTCAAAGATTGCCTGTCTGCAATACTCTTCATACGACATACCTGATACTTTTTCAATTACCAATCCAAGTAAACTATATCCAAGGTTTGAGTAAGCGCGGGCAGTGCCCGGAGTGTATTGTAGTTTTTTATTAAGGGCAAACCTTACAATTGTCTTAGTGTCAACAGGAGGTTTTACTCCCATACCTGATGCAATAAGTACTGGCATAAACATCTGATCGCCATATCTTTGTGACCAGCCTGATTCATGACCTAACAGTTGAGCAACCGTAATATCATAAACTCGTTTGTCTTTTGGTTCGTCGAAATAAGGATCATTAAGAATTCCGCCAGCACCAAAAACTTTGTCGTTAAGAGCCAATTTGCCATCTTCCTGAAGTTTCATTATGGCTGTAGCAGTAATAAGTTTTGAAATACTGGCTATCCTGAACTGATTATATGGTTGAGTTTCAGTTTTTGATGCACTGTCTGCATATCCGAAGCCTCTGGCAAAAATCAGTTTCCCATCTTTGGAGATAGCAATGGAGGCTCCTGCAATCGTCCACTTATGCAAAAAAGAATTAATTATCTTCTCTGAACCTGCAAACTCCTTCCCTGATGAATTGTTATTCGTGAGTCTTACATTACCGGGAACAAGCTTGTCAACAATGGTAACGCTATTTTCCTGTGCACCGGGATTGAAACTCATCAGTGAGAATAAAAGGGTAACCAACAATATTTTTTTATTCATTTTCACCAGAATCTCATTTTTTATCGGGACAAAAATAAAAAGTATTTCATTAACTGAGTAAATATCTTGTAAATATTACAATAAAG
>JBAXXU010000108.1:0-14913 GCA_037127735.1 Bacteroidota bacterium | reverse complement strand
GGACTTAATATCGGTAGAAATGAAAGTCACCCCATGAATTAAGACGTCCCGTAGGAACGTAATAAAATAAGGGGTTTCAGTAGTTTTAATTAATATTTGATCGGGAAGTACTGTATCAGAATAGATAATTCACCGGAGAAATATATATCTATGCCTATTTTCCAGGAAAAGGTGGATAAAGCTAACGAAGTCTTACGAACTGTTGGGTTGCCCAAGCTGGTTTCAAAATAGAAATATTTTAATAACTGCTCATAAAATGCCGTCAGGTACGATGAAATCAATGCCTGTCATCCATACTTATCCCTAATTCACATAATTCATATTCATGATGTTATGCATCGCCATTATGAAAGACACTGCATATAGAATATTTATTCAACTTAAAGTTGCTAAATTTTGAAACAATTGCTAATTGTTACAAACAAAACGATATGAAGTTTTTTGAAACTTATTTTTTAGAAGAAGCAGATAATTTTTTTCAAACACTGGACTCTAAAACAAGGAAAAAAACATAATATGGAAACAATGAAAATATACAGTCTGCCTGAAATGGAAGATAAATATATCGGAAAAATTGGGACACAAGAACGAGACGAATACGAATTAAGAATGGACCTTTTGGGACGAATGATAAAAACCGCCCGAATAGGACGCAACTTGACCCAAGAAGAATTAGGCAAAATTGTAGGTGTAAACAAGTCTCAAATCTCGAAACTTGAAAACCATACAAACAGTGCAACTATTGAAACAATTATAAAAGTATTTAAAGCGCTAAAGGCTGATATTAAGTTTAATGTAAAAATGGAGAAGAAGCAATTACAACTAATTTAAACAGAAATGCCGAACCCACACACACGGACTATAAATTCCTTCCTCATTGATTTCATTTTTGTCTTTATTCGCTATGTTGTTTTGGCTGATAATAAGCATCATAAATCTGCTTGGCATTCGGCGATGATTGTATTTGGTAACAATTGTAGAGACAAGGCATGCCTTGTCTCTACAATTGTTTATTTACAATGAATATTAGTGTTCATTCACAATAAACACTTATATTTGTAGTTCAAACAATTAATAAACTAACGGTAATGATAAAGCAATCAGCCCTTAAAAATGTGGTAGAACTGCAACAGGAGCGGTGGAATAAAACGGAAATCGGATATAAACGTGCTTTATTATCACAGTTAGCTCTAGATTTGCCAAATCACGCTTTAATTATTTCAGGCATTCGGCGCTGTGGAAAAAGCACATTACTGCACCAATTGATTGAAGTAGTATCTGAAAAAGTTTTTTTTCTCAATTTTGACACACCAAAACTTTACGATTTTGAATTAGAAGATTTTGAATTGGTCGATACTCTCATATTGGAGTTGGAGTCTAAAGTCCTTTTTTTTGACGAAATACAAATAGTGCAGGGTTGGGAGTTGTATGTAAGACAAAAATTAGATGAAGGATATAGGGTGGTGGTAACTGGTTCAAATGCCTCACTTTTGAGTAAAGAATTGGGCACTAAATTAACCGGAAGGCATGTTACAAAAGAACTTTTCCCATTTTCGTACCATGAATTCTGTGCTTTCAACAATCTTGTTTCAGAGGAATCCTCTTTTTCAAGTTACATGCATACAGGCGGTTTCCCGGAATATATTAAAACAAAAAATCAGGATATACACGTTGCATTATTGGATGATATCATTTACCGCGATGTTGCAGTAAGACATAATATTCGGGATGTCAAATCATTAAAACGACTGTTGACTTTTTTGGCTACCAATGTGGGTAATTTAGTTACAGCTACAAAACTTACTCAAATATTAGGGATAAAAAGTACAGCCACAGTGATGGAATATTTTGGTTTTTTTGAGCAATCTTATTTAATTCATTTAGTGCCAAAATTCTCCTATTCTTATAAAGTTCAGTTAGTCAACCCACGCAAAGTATATTTTATTGATATGGGGTTGTTGAGTGCAATCTCTGTTTCTTTTAATAACGACGATGGCCGTAAGTTAGAGAATATGGTTTTTTGGGAATTGCGAAGGCAACAAAAGGAAATATATTACTATAATGAAAATGGCAAAGAATGTGATTTTGTGGTATGTAAAAACAATAAAGCCGAACAACTAATACAGGTTTGTTACTGTTTGAATAAAGATAATGAGGTTAGAGAACAAGCGGCTTTATTTGAGGCAATGGGTTTTTTTAAATTGAAAAAGGGTATAATCATAACCTTTAATCAACAGGATGTAATCCTTCGTGAAGGCAAACGGATTGATGTAATGCCTGCGTTTGAATTTTTTACAGATATGTGAATTGATAAAAATTTGTATAGGATGGGGATTCGGCGATGATTGGTATTAGGGAACAATTATCGGGATACGGAACCCGGAATCCAGAAACAAGCGCCGGTTTCAAATAATAATAAATACTATCTTTACAAAGTTGTCCCGATATGGGGTACAACACTTATTTGAATATATACCAATACATTAACCTTATTTATATGATCTTTTTTTTTGAATGTATTTCCAAAAATTTGATCGCGGCCGGCACATCAGAAAAACTCCAGGTAAAAGATATCGAAAAACTATCATGGCTTTTTGGTGAAGCCAGCCTCATTGATATAAACAAAATTGAAGGGCTCTTTGTGGGACCAAGAAAAGAGATGATTACCCCATGGAGTACAAATGCTGTAGAGATAACCCAGAATATGGGAATAACGGGGATTAAGAGAATCGAAGAATTTCATGCAACTTCTTCCAAAAACCCGCATTTCGACCCTATGCTTCAATCGTTATATCAGGGACTTGATCAAAGCATCTTCACCATAGACAAATTGCCTGATCCTGTTTTCTACATTGACGATATTAAACAATACAACCTGAAAGAGGGACTTGCACTCAACGATGAAGAGATTGCTTACCTCGATAAATTAAGTAATTCAATCGGACGAAAACTTACTGACAGCGAAGTATTTGGCTTTTCGCAGGTAAACTCCGAACACTGCCGTCATAAAATTTTTAACGGAGCTTTCGTTCTTTCAGGTGAAGAAAGAGAGGCATCTCTTTTTCAAATGATCAAGGCTACGACAAAAACCAATCTTAATAAAGTAATATCTGCATATAAGGATAACTGTGCTTTTGTACAAGGACCGGTTGTTGAACAATTTGCCCCAGCCACACAGGATAAACCAGATTATTTTAAGATAAAAGATTATGAATCTGTTCTTTCCTTAAAAGCAGAAACACATAATTTTCCAACCACGGTTGAACCATTCAATGGAGCTGCAACCGGCACCGGCGGCGAGATAAGAGATCGTATCGCCGGAGGAAAAGGCGCTTTCCCGATAGCCGGTACTGCCGTCTATATGACATCGTATCCGCGGCCCGATGGTGGCCGGCCGTGGGAAAAAGCCACTAAGGAAAGGCCATGGCTCTACCAGACTCCTGAAGATATACTGATAAAAGCATCAAACGGGGCAAGCGATTTTGGAAATAAATTTGGTCAGCCTCTGATTTGTGGTTCTGTTTTTACTTTCGAACATTTTGAGAATCTCAAAATGTTCGGCTATGATAAGGTAATAATGCTTGCCGGTGGAATTGGCATTGGTAAAAAGAAGGACAGTGAGAAGGACATTCCTGAAGAAGGCGATCTTATAGTGTTGCTCGGTGGAGATAATTACAGGATTGGCATGGGAGGTGGCGCTGTTTCATCAGTCGATACCGGGAAATTTGACAGTTCAATAGAGCTGAATGCGGTTCAGAGGGCAAATCCCGAGATGCAGAAAAGAGTCTATAATGCAATAAGGGCCCTGAGTGAATTGGATAGTAATCCAATAGTTTCCATTCACGACCATGGCGCCGGCGGGCATCTAAACTGTCTGTCGGAACTTGTTGAAGCAACAGGCGGCAAAATTGATATCAGCAAATTACCGGTAGGCGACCCAACTCTATCTGCCAGAGAGATTATAGGAAACGAGTCCCAGGAACGTATGGGGCTGGTAATGAAGAAAATTGATATTGATACGTTGAGAAAAATTGCAGAAAGGGAAAGAGCTCCTTTTTATATTATCGGCGAGGTTACCGGTGATCAGCAGTTTACTCTTGTTAATCCATTAACAGGAGAAAAACCTATCGATATATCACTCTCATCACTCTTCGGCGACCCGCCAAAGACAATCATGAATGACATACCAATAGAAAATGAATACAGGAAACTGGAATATTCATTACAAAAGATATATGAATACGCGGAGCAGGTAATTCAGATTGAGGAGGTTGCATGCAAAGACTGGCTCACCAATAAAGTGGACCGTTCAGTTACGGGTCGTATTGCCAAACAACAATGTGCCGGGCCGCTGCAGCTGCCGTTAAATAATCTTGGTGCTATAGCGCTCGATTACAGAGGGAAAAAGGGTATGGCAACATCTATCGGACATGCACCTGCAGCAGGGCTGGTCAACCCTGCAGCAGGCTCAGTACTATCTATAGCAGAGGCGCTTACAAATATTATTTGGGCTCCTCTTCAGGATAAGCTGAAAAGTGTATCTCTCTCGGCCAACTGGATGTGGCCCTGCAAAAACCCGGGGGAAGATGCAAGGCTCTATTCAGCTGTTGAAGCAGCAAGCAATTTTGTAATTGCATTAGGCATCAACATTCCGACAGGAAAGGATAGCCTCTCGATGACCCAAAAATACAGCGATCAGGTGGTCTTTTCCCCAGGTACAGTGATAATCTCAGCATCGGGTGAAATAAGCGATATCAGGAAAATTATTGAACCTGTTATTGTTAATGATCCTTATACGAGTCTTCTATATATTGACATGAGTCGCGATGACTTTAAAACCGGGGGGAGCAGCCTGGCCCAGATTCTTAACAGGCTTGGCGATGAGGTTCCAACAGTAAAAGATCCTGAATATTTTAAAGAGGTATTTGATACAATTCAGAATCTCATCTTAAAAGGTAAAATTATTTCAGGTCATGATATATCGGCCGGAGGGATGTTAACAACGCTTCTTGAGATGTGTTTTTCAAACACATCGGGTGGCATAACTGTTAACCTGTCAGCGCTAGATGAAAGTGACACTGTCAAGATTCTTTTCAGCCAGAACCCCGGGATAATAATACAGGTTAAGGAAGAGGAAGAAGTGGCTGAGATGCTTCTTGAAAGTGGTATCTCATATTTTTCTGTTGGTCACCCTGTTACTGAAAGAACATTATTTATAACCAATGATAAGGATACACTAACATTCGATATTGATCATCTTCGCGATAAATGGTTTCGTACCTCATATCTTCTCGATCGAAAGCAGAGTGTACCAAAACTTGCGCTGGAAAGGTTTGAGAACTATAAAAACCATGAACTAAAGTTCAATACAGATGATTTTTTGGGAACCTTTAAATCAGTTGGAATATCGCCCGAAAGAAGAAAAAAAACCGGCACACGTGCGGCAATTATCAGGGAAAAGGGGGTAAATGGCGACAGGGAAATGGCTTATGCCCTCTATCTTGCCGGCTTTGATGTTAAAGATGTTCATATTACCGATCTCGTTGCAGGTAGAGAAACGCTCGAAGAGATTAGCATGATTATATTTGTCGGAGGATTTTCAAATTCCGATGTTCTTGGTTCTGCCAAAGGCTGGGCTGGAGCCTTCAGATATAATGAAAAAGCGAGGATTGCACTTGAAAATTTTTACAAAAGAACCGATACGCTTTCACTTGGCGTATGTAATGGCTGTCAGCTGATGGCTGAACTTGGTCTGATATACCCGAAGCATAAAGATAGACCTAAACTCCTTCTCAATAAGTCACATAAATTTGAATCAGGCTTTATAGCTGTTAAGATTCTTAAAAATAATTCAGTGATGTTTGGAAACATGTTGGGTATGGAACTGGGAATATGGGTGGCACATGGCGAGGGACAATTCATTTTACCATATCCTGAAAACAATTACCATATACCACTGAAATTCAGCAGAGGTACTTATCCGGCTAATCCAAACGGGTCAGAATATGATGTTGCAGGTTTATGTTCTGATGACGGTCGTCACATGGTAATGATGCCTCATCTTGAACGGGCATTTTTTCCATGGCAGTGTGGCTATTATCCTGCCGGCAGAAAAAATGATGAGGTTACCCCATGGATAAAAGCATTTGTTAATGCAAGAGAATGGGTTGAGATGTTAGCGGGTAGCCGGGGTAAGAAAAACTGACAGTAGTTTTGAATTCTCAAGAGCTGAAGTTCCTTTCTCCTTAAGATCTTTTTGAATAATTTTCTCACTAATCACCTGTATATTGTAAATACCTGTGTCCTGAATATATAGTGAACCCACGAAAGAATCAGCCCTGAAATATGGGTAGATAACTTCGCTTGAATTGTGTATAATTTTATCACATCCCGGGTCAACCTCAAGCCTGTTGTCAAGGATGCTGAGCATCACTTTATTTTGATATTGAAGGTCGGTGGTATCTTTAGTGGCGCTCGATAACCACACATTATAACGTCCTGATTTTGAGACCTCAACACTCCATTCAGCAGTGTTACTGGATGGATTGGCCATATCCTGATAACATTCTGCCTTATCAACTTTTAAAGAAATAGTTCCATCTTCCTGTTGTAAAATAGTATTTTGAACCACTTTGCCTATCGACTCTTTCTTTTCACCAATATTATTACATGAAATGAAAAAGGCAACCCCAATCATCATCATCCATACAAAATAATTTTTTTTCATTTTTCAGGGATATTATTTTAAAAATTAATTTTCATCATAACGCTTCAGAATCAATTATCGAAAGCAAATTTAGAATACATTTATCAGATACGGAATTCTTTTTGACCAATGGTAAGTATTTAGTGATAACGGTACCTTTTTCAATAGTAAGCCATTTTTTAGGAAGCTCAAGTTTGAAATCCAAAATAGATTTATAAGTTTATATTATCTCCGAAAGTTTTACGGGCCGTTGTTCTAAATGAGATTTTTTTGCTGCTAAAGCAATCGCGACTGACATCAGACCATCGTTGCCTGAAACCGGCAGCTGTAAATCATTCATAACAGCATTACAAAATATTTTCATCTCATTAGCATAAGCTTCAAGATACCTGTCCATAAAGAAATTCAGTGGTAAAGAGCCATGTACGCCATCACTGGCATAATAGTGGTGGTTTTCAGGATAATTATTATCCGCGCATGCCATCCCCTTTGAACCAAAAATTTCTAATCGCTGGTCGTAACCATAAACGGCTTTGCGGCTATTATCAATAACTCCTATAGCGCCATTGGCAAAAGTGAGTGTGATTATTGCCGTGTCAACATCGCCTGCTTTGCCAATTGCAGGATCAACCAGAACCGATGCTTTCGTATATACTTCAGTTACTTCGCTTCCTGCAATATACCTTGCCATATCAAAATCGTGTATGGTCATATCCATAAACATACCTCCGGATACTGCACTATACTCAGGAGGAGGCGGGGCAGGATCGCGCGAAGTAATTTTGAGAATATGAGGATCGCCTATTTTCCCCTCAACAACTAACTGTTTGATTTTTGAAAAATTAGGATCAAAACGACGATTAAACCCTACCATCAGCTTTACACCTGCTGTAGTAACTGCCTGAATAGCTCCTTTTATAACTTCAAGGGAGAGGTCAACAGGCTTTTCACAAAATATATGTTTCCCGGCCTTTGCTGCATCAACAATATACCGGGCATGAGTATCTGTTGGAGAGCAGATAACTACTGCTTCAACATCGGGATAATTTATCACATCGAGATAATCACTGAAGACGGAATTTATTCCAAACGCTTTAGCTACCTCATTCGCGCTTTCGAGATTAACATCAGCAACAGCTACAACCTCTGCCTGAGGTACACTCTGAACCAATGTGGCAATATGAACCTTCCCTATTCGTCCGGTTCCGATTACTCCAAGTTTTATTTTTTTCATTTCTAAAGTTTTTAATATTCAAATTGAAGTTAATAAATTATAATCCAAGAGATTTGATATAATCCCGGTTACGTTGTGCACACACTTTCGGGTTTCCCATTCCCGGGAGTACATCCTGCTCAACAACAATCCAGCCGGAATAGTTTTGTGAATTAAGTTCTTTAACTATAGCAGGAAAGTCCACCGATCCTTGTCCCAGTTCGCAGAAAACACCATTTCCTACTGATTTGAAGTAATCCCATCTTTCTGCTCTCGATTTTGCAGCAACAGCCGGATCACAATCTTTAAAATGGATATGCCAGATACGTCCCGCATTCTTTTCCAATGCTTGTAGCGGATCGCCTCCACCAAACATATAATGGCCCATATCGAGGACAAGACCAACAAGAGAAGGATCGGTAAGTGCAAGTAACTTGTCTATCTCTTCTGGTGTTTCGGCGTACCCGGCGCAATGATGATGAAATACGGTTCGCAGACCTGTTTTGGTTTTCACTTCGTGGGCAACTAAATCTGCCCCCCCGGCAAAAACTTTCCATTCTTCGTCAGTGAGTCCCATTGAAGAAGTTATTCTTCCGGCATTGAGGGTACGTTCTTTCACGCTGCCATTTTCATCAGCAAGTACAATAAATGCATCAGGATAACCGGCTTCTGCTATAAGTCTTGCAGTTCTTACTGCAATTTCAGCTCCGACAGCATGTTTGGAGCGATCTTTCATGAAAACCGGGACAAAAGCTCCAACCATAGAAAGAGAGCGTTTGTTGAGCTCCTTTTTTAATTCTGATGGAACCGAAGGCATAAAGCCCCAATCACCAAGTTCAGTACCCTGATAACCGGTTTCCCTGATTTCATCAAGAACCTGTTCAAAACCGGCAGCTTTACCTGCCAGATCAAATTCAAGGACACCCCATGAACACGGGGCATTAGCTATTTTTATCATATTGTTAAGTTTTTAAAACACAGTTATATAAGGTTCAATTAAAACTTTCTTGTCCATTCGTCATGCCAACGCTCAATAACCACTTTTGTCTGAGTATAAAACTCTATCGCGTGAAGCGATTGCCCGTGAAGGTCTCCAAAGAAACTTTCTTTCCATCCGCTGAAAGGGAAAAAAGCCATTGGGGCAGCAATGCCAATGTTTATACCAATATTCCCAGCCATAGTATCGTGCCTGAATTTTCTGGCAGCAGCTCCGCTGCGGGTAAAGATACAAGCAGAATTACCATAACTGCTCTGGTTGATCAGCTTTATTGCATCATCTAGTGAGTCAACATTGATAATGCTCAGAACAGGCCCGAAAATTTCCGTATTGTAGATTTCACTTTCACTATTTACATTCCCGAATATTGTAGGGCCGATAAAGTTACCATCGTCACAACCCGGAATATCTATTTTCCGACCGTCAAGTAAAATTGTAGCCCCATCGTCTATCCCTTTTTGTATAAGTTTTTCAATACGTTCCTTACTCTCTTTCGTGATGACCGGCCCCATTTCAATACCCTGGGTCATTCCGTTTCCGATCTTTCTGTCTTTAGCGGCCATGATAATTTTTTCTATAAAGCTTTCTGTTGCTTTTCCAACAGTTATAACTATAGAGGCTGCAAGACACCGCTGCCCGGCACAACCAAAAGCGCTGTCAGCAATAATTCTGACTGCAGACTCCTCATCAGCATCGGGCATGACAACAACAGGATTTTTTGCCCCGCCCTGTGCCTGTATCCGTTTACCATTGGCCACTCCTGTCTGGTAAATATATTTTGCAACTGCTGTGGAACCTACAAAACTGATTGCAGGAATAAACGGATGTTCCAGAATAGAATCAACGGTTTCTTTCCCTCCATGAACCATATTCAACACACCATCGGGTAATTTAATATCTTCAAATAACTCAAAGATCTGGGTCATGGTGAGAGGCGCTTTCTCTGAAGGTTTTATAATATATGTGTTCCCGCAGGCAATCGCGTAAGGCATAAACCAGAATGGGATCATAATCGGAAAGTTGAAAGGTGAGATACATGCGCCAACTCCCAAAGGCTGACGGATAAAAAACTCATCAACACCCGTCGCTATATCTTCGGAAAAATCGCTTTGCAACAGTTTAGGTATTCCGCAGGCCACTTCGATGTTTTCGACAGCTCGTAAAATTTCACCCTTCGATTCTGCAAAAGTTTTACCGCACTCTTTTGTACAGGTTTCAGCAATCTCATCAGTATTTGCCTCCAAAACCTGTTTCATTTTAAAGAGATATTGAATGCGTTGTGTTGCCGGTGTATTCCGCCATGATGACCAGGCCTGATGAGCTTTTTCTGCAGCATCGGCAATATCGTCTTTCGATCCTGCAGGAACCCTGGCAAGAAGATGGCCGTTAGCGGGATTTATGACATCCAGAAACGCGTTAACCTTGCTATCAATCCATTGTCCATTGATATAGTTTTTAAGAATTAGTGGCATATTTTTGCATTATTTTTTTAATACTTCCTATAAAAAATATCGTTGCTTCTTCTTATTTTCAATATAGCTTTGATAAGCTTTCTTAACTGTATCTATTTCAGCGACTTCTGAAACAGCTACTTCCCACCATGCATAACCCGGAACGCCTTTGTAAAGATCAGTTTCAATGGTTATCACGGTTGTTTTGTTTTGCTTTTTAGCTTCTGCCAGGGCTTTAACAAGAGAACTAATATCATGCGTTTCAATGACATGTGCCCCAAGGCTACGGGCATTTTGTGCAAAACCGACAGGAAGAATATCACCGGTTAGTTGTCCTGTTTCTTCATCGCGATAACGGTATTTTGTCCCAAAACGCTGAGATCCTATGGATTGAGATAAGCCACCAATACTTCCGAATCCATTATTATTCAGCAGAATGATAATAAATTTGATCCCTTCCTGAATTGAAGTTACTATTTCATTATTCATCATCAGGTAGTTTCCATCGCCAACCATAACGTATATTTCACGGTCAGGACAAGCCATTTTTGCACCAATACCTGCTGCACATTCATATCCCATTGTTGAATAGCCATATTCAAGATGGAAACCTTTGGGATCGAGTGTCCTCCAAAGTTTATGCAGATCGCCGGGCAAACTGCCTGCGGCACAAAGCACCACGTCTCGTGGTCCGGCAAATTCATTAACTGCACCAACAACTTCAGCCTGAGAAACTGGAAGAGTGCCTGTAACCTTATAGAATTCACTGACCTGTTTATCCCAGGATTTATTCAGATTGGACGTATGTGCACGGTATTCTTTTGACACACTATAATCAGCCAACAACTCATATAGTTCTTCGAGTGACACTCTGGCATCACCGGTTAACGGTACTGCGCAATGTTTAAATGAATCAAAATCAGCAATATTGATATTTATGAATCTGACATCAGGATTTTGAAACGCTGTTTTCGATGCCGTAGTGAAATCGCTGTAACGCGTGCCTATACCAATAACAAGATCGGCTTCTCCGGTTATTTCATTAGAGCCGGGTGTTCCGGTAACTCCAACTGCTCCAAGGTTAGAAGTATGGTTATATGGCAAAGAACCTTTCCCTGCGAAGGTTTCGGCGACCGGGATGCCTGTACGTTCAACCAGCTTTTTCAGGATTTCCGTAGCCTGACTATAAATTACACCACCGCCTGCTATAATAACAGGTTTTATTGAAGCCATTATCATTTCAGCAGCTTCTTTTAAAAGGCTGAAATCAGGCCTGGGCCGGGCAATTTTCCAGATCCTCTTCCGGAACAGTTCTTCAGGAAAATCAAACGCTTCCGCCTGAACATCCTGAGGTATCGCCAGAGTAACAGCGCCGGTCTCGGATGGAGAAGTCAGAACGCGCATCACCTCGGGAAGTGAAGTGATCAGTTGCTCTGGTCTGTTTATCCTGTCCCAATATTTAGATACAGGTTTAAAACAGTCATTTACAGAAATATCCTGAGAAGATGGTGACTCGAGCTGTTGCAAAACGGGCGCTACATTACGGCGTGCAAAGATATCTCCGGGGATTATCAGCACGGGCAAACGGTTTATAGTCGCACAGGCTGCTCCTGTTATCATATTTGTGGCACCGGGTCCAATAGATGAAATACAGGCAAAGGTTCCTAACCGGTTTTTCATCTTCGCATAAGCAATAGCAATATGAACAGAAGCCTGTTCGTTTCTTGTCATTATGTAACGGAAGTCGGGGTTCTCCAATAAACCCTCACCCACCCCGGCCACGATACCATGGCCAAATATCCCCAGACAACCTGCAAAGAAAGGATTTTCAATACCATCACGTTCCACATACTGGTTCTTAAGAAACCTGACAACAGCCTGTCCAACAGTTAAACGATTAGTCTTCATACAGATAAACTCCTTAATATTTACTTACCATTCATTTCAATAGTTACAATTGGAATTCTTGGATCCATTCCTTTCCATGTTCCATAAATCCATTTATGATCGGGATCGTTGGTACTGGCGAGACTTTGATCGCTGCCTGCCAGGAAATTAAGATAATACACATTGTATCCATGTCCTGCAACAACAGGGTGATATCCTTCCGGAATAAGAACCACATCGTTGTGATGCACTTCAGCTATTTCGTCTAAAGTACGGCTATCATTATATACTTTCTGTATAGCGAATCCCTGAGGTTTATCGATCTTATAAAAATAAATCTCTTCAAGGCAGGCTTCAGTTACAGCACCGGTAACAGGGTCCGTTTTTCTTGTATCATGTTTATGTGCCGGGAAGGAACTCCAGTTCCCGGAAGGGGTATAAACTTCAACACATATTAACCGGTTGACATTTGATCCGGGAGGAAGTATCCGGTTTATCTGACGACTGGCGTTATCTCCTCCCCGGTATTCAATACCCATATTCACAACATCGGCAGGTGTTATGAAATGAGCCTGGAAAAATTGTTCTGCGACACACCAGCCACAAGCAATGTCGAGAAAACTTCCTATTGGAGTGATTTCAAATTCAGTATGCTGTGGAAGGTATAATGCATGAGGTAAACCGCTGAAAACATTTTTCCTTGCATCAGAAGTTATCCAATCACCAGAAGAAGTATGTGCTGACATATTTCCACCCAGGATAACAAACAGGTATTCATTATTACCGGTATTGCCTGCCCACCTTTGCCCCGGTTTTAATGTCTGGGCCATAAAGTTAAGATGATTCCATCCCGCTTCGGAATATGTAAAATGCTGGTAGATATCTTCGCCTGAAGATGATTTGGCCAGAATCGGACATTTTTTATCGCGTTTCATTGTTAATTTACGTTTACCAGAAGAAACAATAGAGGGATGCCAGTATTCCGCAGATTCCAATTGCAGCAATGTTGAAAGTCATTGATGTATGGAAAACCCCTTTGTGCAGTTCGATACTTGCCAATTCCTTCTTTTTGACAGTATTATTGAGTATCATTATGAGTCCTGTAAGAATTATCATTACAACCGGGACGTAAACTGCTTCGAGGGCAAGGTTCCTGAGAGGATGCACAAAGAAGGCCGATACGATACCTGCAAGCATCGCTACGGCAATAAGCTTGTATCCGATCCTGATAATTTTTGCGCCGGCAGTTCTGTCGAAAATGTTTTCAACTTTTCTTGTTTTGTCCAGGAGGCTCATTCCCACCATTACAAATGACAGGAGGATGAAAACATATCCGATCCGGAGAACGAAAGGCATTTCGGGAAAACTGATCTTCATGACAAGTCCAAGCGGTATGGTAAGCAGCGCTGTCCAAAGAGCAGCCTTTGATGAAGCCTGCTTCCAGAAGAGGCCACAGAAAAATATCAGAAACTCACCCGGATAGATGAATCCGGTATATTCCTGAATGTACTGGTATGCCTGGTCGAGCGATCCCAACTGGGGAGCAACTATCGTGGATATTGTCAGTGCAACCAGGGCCACTATCTGGCCAACCTTAACCAATTGCCTCTGTGATGCGTTCTTATTGATGTAACTCTTATAAATATCCATTGTGAAAATGGTGGAAGTGCTGTTGACTATTGAACTTATTGAAGATACAGCAGCAGCAGCAATCGCCGAGAAAGAGAGTCCGGTGATCCCTACCGGAACAATATTCCTTATAAGCCATGGATAGGCTTCGTCCGATTTACCCAGTTTAGCTCCTAATGCAAAAACCGCAATTCCGGGTATTACTACCAGAAGTGGAATCAGAAGTTTCAGGTAACCTGCAAATACCACACCAAGTTGTGCTTCCCTGATAGTTTTTCCTGCAAGACCCCTCTGGATAATGAACTGATTGAATCCCCAGAAGCTTAGATTGGTCAGCCACATAGAACCTAACACTACTCCCAGACCGGGGAGGTCGGAGAAGGCATCCTTGATACCTCCTTTTCCGTCAGGTGCAAAGAGAGTCCCCTTTTCAATTATCATATGAAATTTCTGAGGCGCTTTACTTAGCAATTCGTTAAAACCGGCAAGGGCACCATGCCCGTCGCTTAACGCATTAAGTGCAAAACCGGTAGTAATAAGGCCACCGATGATCAAAACAATCACATTTATTACATCTGTCCAGGCAACAGCTTTCATTCCTCCCCATAATGAATATAAAGCTGAAAAAAATGAAAAACCTATTATCCCGTATATCAATGGAATACCAATGATACGTTCCATTGCAAGAGCTCCGAGATAAATAACTGCGGTCATGTTTACAAAAATGTAAACGAGTATCCAGAAAACTGCAAAAACCGTACTTACCCTCTTGTCATAACGGTCCGAAAGAAATTGCGGCATTGTAAATATCCCCTTCTCAATGAAAACGGGAAGAAAATATTTGGCTACAAATATGAGGCAAATGGCAGCAATCCACTCATATGCGGCTATTGCCAGTCCTATGGCATAACCTGAACCAGACATTGCAATAAAATGCTCTGCTGAAATATTCGCTGCCAGCAGTGTTGAACCGATTGCCCACCATGGAAGGGAACGGCCCGCGAGGAAATAATCATCTGATGTCCTCTGT
>JBAXXU010000107.1:0-14954 GCA_037127735.1 Bacteroidota bacterium | reverse complement strand
GCCGGTGCTGAAGGTGTTACTGAATTTGAAGCAGCGCTTGCCAAACCGGTACCTATGGCATTGTTAGCAGTTACCGTGAAGGTATATGCAGTTCCATTGGTAAGACCTGTTACAGTAAGCGGGCTTGCCGTGCCGGTGGCTGTAAAACTACCCGTACTCGAAGTCACCGTGTAGCCCGTTATTGCAGAGCCCCCATTGCTGGCCGGAGCCGTAAATGTTACCGTGGCCTGGCCATTTCCGGCTGTTGCCGTTCCTATTGTTGGCGCTCCCGGTACTGTTGCCGGTGCTGAAGGTGTTACTGAATTTGAAGCAGCGCTTGCCAAACCGGTACCTATGGCATTGTTAGCAGTTACCGTGAAGGTATATGCAGTTCCATTGGTAAGACCTGTTACAGTAAGCGGGCTTGCCGTGCCGGTGGCTGTAAAACTACCCGTACTCGAAGTCACCGTGTAGCCCGTTATTGCAGAGCCGCCATTGCTAACCGGGGATGTAAATGTAACCGTGGCCTGGCCATTTCCGGCTGTTGCTGTTCCTATTGTTGGCGCTCCAGGTACTGTTGCCGGTGCGGAAGGTGTTACTGAATTTGAAGCAGCGCTTGCCAAACCGGTACCGATCGCATTGGTAGCAGTTACCGTGAAGGTATAAGCAGTTCCATTGGTAAGACCTGTTACTGTAATAGGGCTTGTTGTGCCGGTGCCGGAAAAACTACCCGTACTCGAAGTCACCGTGTAACCCGTTATTGCAGAGCCTCCATTACTGACCGGAGCTGTAAATGTTACCGTAGCCTGGCCATTCCCGGCTGTCGCTGTGCCTATTGTTGGCGCTCCCGAAACAGATGAAAGGGTAGCAAATGATATTTCATTCCCATAAGCAGTACCTGCCGAATTTGTAGCATAAGCTCTTACAAAATAAATCGTATTAGGAGTTACTCCGGTTATTTTGCTTACAAAACTTCCTGTACCGGCTCCATCAAGAGTTTTATTATCGGCATCTGTCGGCGTATTGTTAATACTCCAGCATACTCCTCTTGATAAAACAGCAGAACCTCCGTCATAAGTTACAGTACCGCCACAAGTTGCGCTATTCTGAGTTATAACTGAGACATCAATAGTTGCTAAAATTGGAGGAGTAGGCTTTTCTTTTTTACATGTATAATTCAAAAAGATTAATACCACAAATAGAACTACGATTGAATTTCTAATTAAATTTTTCATGGGTATCATGTTAAGTTTAACTTATGGGCGCTTCTAAATACTATTTTTTTTTTGATAACATTGCTCAAAACAAATATACAGTTTGGTTTTCTAAAAACCTAATTTTATCCACCCCTTCTTCTTCCAATTATATATCTGATATTCTATATGTTATAAATATATGATTCATTACTGCTTGCCAACCATGACTTGTCATTTGATAATAACACGCCTATGATTATCGCGGGTAGGGTGTACAATCAGAATCCGACATAAATCCTGGCACAAAACAAAAAACACCTGCACGATTGAATGTGTAAGTGTTTTATTTTCAGAGTAGCGAGACGGGGGAATGATCCCCGGACCTCATGATTATGAATCATGCCTGATATCTGTTCTTATTTTCCTTCCATTTTCCTTTACTCTGTAATTCAATGTTTTACGTTTTTTTGTTTGTTCTTTTTTTCTCATATTTGTTGTTTATTTCCCGATTTGTATGTATATTGTATGTATATTTTCACGGTACATACAAACGTAATTACCTTAAATACAGACTATATGATAGGAGTAACAACAGCAATCATGCAGGATTATAGAATAAAAAGGAAGGACAATACATATGCAATTAAACTCCGGGTAACTTTTAACCGGTTGCAAAAATATTACCCTTTAGGTGTTCACCTTACCCCTGAAGAATGGGAAAAAACCCAACAACCTAATCCAAGAAAGGAGCATAAAGCCAACCAGCTTTTCTTTAATAAAATTGAACAAAGAGCTATTAGTGTAATAAAAGAACTTGAACCTTTCACCTTTCAGTCGTTTGAAAAGAAATTCAACCAGAAGGCAGCTCCCAAAAAGGATGTTTTCTTTCTGTTGCAGGAATACAATGAAGAGCTGGCCAGACAAGAAAGACTGACAACAGCTGAGAGTTACCGGAGCGCCCTGAAATCATTTAAACAATTTACCGGCGATGCCAGGAAAACGAGACTTATGTTAGCTGAGATTACCCCGGAATGGCTGAACCGGTATGAAAAATCGATGCTCGATAATGGATCCTCTTTAACCACAATCGGTATTTACCTGAGAAATCTAAGGACTATATTGAATAAAGCCATCGAAGAAGGTAACCTGGCAAGAGAGTTCTATCCTTTCGGTAAACACAAATATCAGATACCTGCAGGAAAAAATATTAAAAAAGCCCTGACGATAAACAATATTAAAAAGATCTACGAATACCAGGCAACTACGCCCGCCGAAGAAAAAGCAAAAGACCTCTGGTTATTCAGCTATCTTTGTAATGGAGCTAACGTTAAGGATATTGCCAAGCTCCAGTATAAAAATATCACATTGAAGAATATCACATTCATACGATCAAAAACTGAGCGGGCTACAAAGAGTAACCAGAAAGCCATTACAATTGTATTATTACCAGAAATTCAGGCAATAATTGACAAATGGGGTGTAGTGCCAAAAGACCAGGAAACTTATGTTTTTGACATCATTTCAGAACCAGATTCGCCACAGGCTGTTTTAACCAAAATAAAGCAGGCAACGAAGACAATTAACAAATACATGGATCGTATAGGGTTGAGCCTCGGGATTGATTTCAAACTGACAACCTATTCAGCCCGGCATTCATTTGCCACGGTACTGAAACGGTCCGGCGCACCGATTGAATTTATCAGTGAAAGCCTGGGACATAAAGATTTGCGCACTACTGAAAATTACCTTGACAGTTTTGAAGATGAAATAAAAGAATCATTCCAGAAGAAACTTTTAGATTTCAAAAACAAATAATCTCCTCAATAATATGGATAATAACCCTACCCTATTTGATAAAATACTTTATGATAAGTTGCGCCCCTGGCTTGATTCTAACAAGCCTGATGAAAAGTTTGCACCATTATTATCCGAGATTGAAACGATTTATCCTGAATCTCAATTCCTGTATGAGATTGACTTTCACCGTCCTTTTAATCACAAGACTAAGTATTATAATAAGCTAATCATCAATGAAGCGAACAGCTACTGCAACAAAATAATAAACCTTGTTAATGAAGATAAAAACATAAAACTCCAAAAGTACTGGATTAACGATACCTTAAATAATAAGATGCAAACCCGACTGAAGGATATCGGGAAAATCATAAAAGGTAAAGATTATCAACTTGTTTATATTAATCCCCGAAAGATTTCTTTTAATATCGATACCGAACATAAAACTGATACCTATATTATTCAGTTCTTAAAACAGGCATTGATAAAAGCATATCTTGAAATTCAGCATCCATTTAAGAAACTTATAGCCGATAGTCTGATGATTGAGGAAGATTTTTACACTCAATTCCTTTTTGAACCTATTCCTGATGTCAAATTTCTCAAAGAAATTCCCGAAGTCTTAATCGTTGAGGAAGGAGAAGAAGAATTTCAACCTAAAAAACTCTCGTTCGGTTATAATGAAACATCAACAGAAAAACTTCAAAATATCTGCAGGTTATTAACCGTTAAAGTCGATTTCCTTTATGACAATCTTACCTCTGAAAAAGATTTTGTCGAAGTAATGACCAGCAAGGACATGACAGAATCAGATAAACAAATTCATATCGGTTGCGAAACCACACAATTTCGATATATTGTTGATAAGCTTAAACCACTATTCACTGATCTGACTCTTTCAAATATTGAAAAATCAAAATCATTCTTCTCAAAAAACGGCGTTGTTATCACAGCTAGCAATCTTTCCCGTAATAAGCACCACGACCCGAAACAAAAGGAAACCATTGACAGGATTTTCAAAGAAGTGCAATAAAAAAGTGTAAGTACTGTAAGCTATCTTACACATCGCTAACACCCTTACAGTTTTCCGGTTAGTAGGGCAGTAATTTCGTTCCGTTCGAACTTAAGAAACGGCCTTGCAAGGCTCATTTACTCACTTTTTAAATTATAAGTAAAATGAGCGAAGAATTGATTTATCAAAAACTGGATAACATTGAAAAGTTACTGGTAGAACAGTCGCTTCTGAAAAAAGAAGTCCTGAATTTTAACGAAACAGCGCATTATCTTGAAGTGTCGCATTCACACCTGTACAAATTAACCAGTACGGGGGCAATCCCTTCTTATAAGCCAAACGGCAAAAAGCTTTACTTCAACCGGAAGGAGCTTGATGTATGGTTGCTCAGTAACAAACATGTTTCTACTGATGAAATCGGGCAACAGGCAGACAAATTTCAAATGAAATCAGGGAGGGTAAAGTAATGAACGAGATCATTCAACCATTGCTTACCCTGATTAATGACATCAGGGAGGTCAAAGCATGTCTGCAAACTTTAAAGCAGACACACGCTGAAAAATTTAAAGAAAGTTGGATTGATGGGCAAGATGTAATACTTGCCCTCAATATCAGTAAACGAACTTTGCAATCTCTCCGGGATAAAGGCATCTTGCCTTATTCCCGGATCAATGGGAAATTTTATTACAAGGTTTCCGACCTGGAGGCATTACTTGAAAACAATTATTCAGGAAACATCAAAAAGCCACTGAAAGATGGAATTTAACGAAAAGGATATCCTGGATAAAACGCATTACGGGCTGGACATTTACGCCTGTATCTTGCGTAAGTTCTACCCCGGTAAAATAGTATTATCCTTATCGGGCAAGAAATGTAAACCGGCCCGAAACCCCTTCCTTGAAGGTGACAAAACTCTGAATATTTATAATCAGGAATGGACGTTTTTGTATGAAGATACAACTGATCCGAACTTCAGGGGAAATCCGTTTGATTTTGCTGCACGGTATTACAAATTGTCAGGTCAGGAACTTTTATTTAAACTGAATGATGATTTACACTTGAATATTGGAAGGGAAAATAGTTTCTGTCACAGTAAAAAAGAAAATACCTTAATACCGGAGAAAATTGAAAAGCAGAAACCAGTAGTCCCAAAATTCAGCTTTTTTAAACGGCCTGTTACTAATACCACTCCTGATAAGGAAATCGACCTGGTAGAGATATACAACCTGGTTAAAAGTGAGAGTTTTAAATCATTTACAGAACATCTGCGAACCATTACTGACAAGAATCAGGCAAGGGTATATAAAGCCCAGAACTTCGATTACGTGACTTTCTCCGGTATTTTCTCAAATCGCAGCGATAAAGCCCTGGTGAAACATTCGGGCTTAATTACCATCGACTTCGACCACATACCGGATATTGAAGGGTTGAAACAAACCTTACTAAAGAATGAGTATTTCGAGACTGAAATTATGTTTGTCTCTCCATCCGGTGACGGTTTGAAATGGGTAATCCCTATCGACCTGACTCAGGGTTCACATGAGTTCCTGTTCAGGGCAATTGCAGTCTATATCAGGCAGACATACTCTTTAGAAGTGGACAAATCCGGAAAAGATATTTCCCGGGCTTGCTTCCTTCCATACGATACAGATGTTTTTATTAATCCAAAATATTTGGTCCCATGACGAAAAAGAAATTAGCTTCGCTGAGCTCAGCCGATGTTACAAAACATCGGCTTCGGTTCAATCCGAATGATTGGCTTAACAACAACAGTAACGACAATAATCCACATACCGATAATTCTCCCATTGAGGATATAGAAGAAATCATTTCACGTATTGAAGCTAAAAGTATAGATGTCACTACAACTTATGCCGATTGGCGGGATATTGGCTTTGCTTTGTCATCCGGGCTGGGCGAACAGGGCAGGGAATATTATCACCGGATCAGCCGGTTTTATACCGATTATTCCCGGTCTGAATGCGATAAACAATATGATAACTGCTTAAAGTCAAAAAAAAGTGGAATTACTATTAAAACCTTTTTCCAAAAAGCTAAATCATCTGGCGTCAGCATTGCTGTACCCAGGGCCCAGAGTAATGATGAAGAAAAACTACCGGTTTTTTCACCTGATATTTACAATCATCTGCCTCATTTCCTTCAGGAAATATGCAAGATAACCAGTTCAGCGGATGAAAAGGATTTATTGTTATTAGGCTCACTTGTTGTTCTTAGCAGTTGTATTCCTAATGTTTATGGGTACTATCATGACCGAAAAGTAAATGCCAACCTGTATTTATTTGTTACTGCCCCGGCATCCGCAGGTAAAGGTATCCTTACCCATTGTACCCGTCTGGTATATCCTGTACATAAAAAACTCAGGGAAGAAAGTCAGATACTTAAAATTGAATATGAACGGGAATATAACGAATACATGAATATCCGTAAGAAGAACCCAGCTGCCGATAAACCTCAAAAGCCGCCCGAAAAAATGCTGTTCATTCCTGCCAATAACAGTGCATCGGGAGTATTTCAACTATTAAACGACAATAATGGAAAAGGCTTGATTTTCGAAACAGAAGGAGATACAATGGCATTTGCATTTAAAAGCGACTATGGCAACTATTCTGATGGTTTCCGTAAAGCATTTCATCACGAAACAATCAGGTACTATCGCAAAACTGATCGTGAATTTGTGGATATTGAATGCCCGTGCCTTTCTGCAGTTCTATCGGGTACGCCCAGACAGGTGCAAAACCTTATTCCGGAGATCGAAAACGGGCTATTCAGCCGATTCATTTTCTATTACCTGGAAATGTCTTCTGTTTGGAAGGATGTGTTCCAACGTAAAGCTGACAATGGTCTGGATGAGTATTTCGACCGCTTCGCACAGCAATATTATGAATTATTTGAAATTCTTAAATCAAAACTGAATATAGAGTTTACTCTTGCAGCAAGTCAACAGCAACAATTTAACGGTACTTTTGCCCGCTGGCAAAACTTTTATGAAACATTGGTCGGACGAGAATATACGGCTACAGTCAGGAGATTGGGATTAATTACTTTTCGTATGACAATGATTTTTTCGGTGCTTAGAATATTGGAAAACGGAGAATTGCCCCAAAAACTGGTTTGCGAAGAGCGTGATTTTCAAAATGCCATTTCCATAACTGAAGTCTTGATTGTCCATGCAAAGAAAGTGTTTTCAGAACTACCTCAACCATTGGTAGTACCAAAACGTGAAAATAGGGAAGAACGATTTTTCAACCGGTTACCCAATGAATTTTCAAGAAAGGATTATGTCGAGTTAGCAGAGAAACTGAACATCCCCGATAAAACAGCCCAAAACTACATTTCAAAACTGTTGAACAAGGGTTTAATCCATCGCGATAAACACGACTGTTATTTGAAAACAACTATTAAGGAAATTAAGGATACAGGGGATACTTAGGAAGATATCCCCTATTTCCTCAGAATCCTTAAAATCCTTATTATTCTTGTTGATAAGTGTTGAGAAAGAATATTCTTTTCCTTGCGTATTATTTCTTATATTTGACTATTATGGACAAGTCAAAAACAAGAAAGATGATTATTGGACAAAAGCTAAGAGAACTACGGGAAAAGAAGGGTCTTTTACTCAGGCAGGTTGCAGCCGAACTTGAAGTGGATACCGCTTACATGAGTAAAATGGAGAGAGGAGAGAAAAATATAAAACGAGAATTTATTATTAAACTGGCTGAAATATATCGAACAGATAAAGACCAATTGTTAACCATCTGGTTAGCAGATATGGTTTATGACATTCTTAAAGAAGAAGATTTGGCTAAACAAGCGCTTGATTTGGCCGGGAAACACATAGAATTAATAAAGAAAAGAAAATAGAAGATGCCATCATTACACTGGATTGGAAAAGAAAAAGTAATTAACCATCATAGGGACGTGCCTTTTAAAATTCTGGAACATAAATATAGTTTTAGTGCGGAGAAAGGTGAATCAGAGGAACCGGTCAATAGTGGTAATAAGATCATTCATGGAGATAACCTTGAAGCTCTGAAGAGCCTGTTGCCTGAGTATGAGGGAAAAATCAAATGTATTTATATAGATCCTCCATACAACACAGGAAACGAAAACTGGGTATATAATGACAATGTAAACCATCCGAAGATCAGGAAATGGCTTGAAGCTACACTTAAGGCAAAAGAAAACGGTAAGGAAGCTGCAATAGGGATCGACGACCTTGCCAGGCACGATAAGTGGCTTTGTATGATGTACCCACGTTTACAGCTTCTCCACAAGCTTCTTGATAAGGATGGAGCAATATTTATTTCTATTGACGATAATGAACAAGCTAATTTAAAATTAGTCTGTGATGAAATATTTGGCTCAGGGAATTTTATTACTGATTTGATATGGCGTTCCGCAGATTCTTCAAACAATGACGCAAAACAATTTTCTGTCGACTTTAATCACACTTTGATATATTCAAAACAACCTGCCTGGCATCCAAAAAAACTTGAACGATCAGAAGATACAAATGCACACTATAAAAATCCAGATAATGACCCAAGAGGCCCATGGTTCTCTGGTAATGTATCTTCGCCAAATCCAAGAATAAATCTCACTTTTGATGTTGTTTCCCCTAATGGAACAATCATAAAACCTCCCAAGAATGGATGGAGATGGAGCAAAGAGCGAATAGAGGAAATGATTGGAAATTCTGAAATCATTTTTTCACCTGATCAGACTAGAATTATTAAGAAGACATTCTTAAAAGATCAATCAGGAATAGTGCCTTCAAATATATGGTGGGATGTCGAAGACTCAGGTCATAATCGGAATGCAAAATATGAATTAATGAAAATATTTCCAGAGTTAAAGACATCTGAAATATTTAAAACTCCAAAACCCACCAAGTTCATTAACAAAATTCTAAATATTAGTTTAGGCCAAAGTGATATCATACTTGATTCCTTTGCTGGTTCTGGTACTACTGCCCATGCTGTTCTAAACCTCAACAAACTGGATGGCGGAAAACGTAAATTTATTCTGGTTGAGATGGAAGATTACGCTGGTTCAATTACTGCTGAAAGAGTAAAAAGAGTTATAAAAGGATATTCGGATATAGAAGGAAGTGGTGGAAGTTTTGATTATTACGTGCTAGGCAAACCTCTTTTTATAGGGGAGAATAGTGAGTTCCTAAATGAAGAGGTCGGAACTGATAAAATACGAGAATATATATGGTATAGCGAGACACGTGCTGCATGGGAAAAGCCTGATTTGAAGAAAGATTCTCAATATTTTTTAGGTAAGAAAGATGGTACTGCATATTATTTTATTTATGAGAAAGATTCCCTTACTACACTTGATTACGATTTGCTTTCCACGATCAAATCAAAAGCTGGGCAGTATGTAATTTACGCAGATAACTGTCTGTTAGCTAAAGATTTCATGATGAAACATAACATCATATTTAAGAAAATTCCACGCGATATAACAAGGTTTTAACATGGAGCTGAAAAACTATCAACATAAAGTAATTAAAGACCTCGAACTCTATCTGGAATATGTTCAAAGGTTCAAAAAAACCGATACTGCATTTAATAAGTTCTGGGAGGATCGAATAGGACCATATAATGCATTAAATGGCGAGGGTATGCAACCCTATAAGAACACAATACCAAATGCAGCACATGTTTGTATTAAAGTACCTACCGCAGGCGGAAAAACTTTTATTGCCTGTAATGCATTGAGCACAATTTTTTCAGCATGGTCATCAGAATTGTCAAAGTTGGTTATCTGGCTGGTTCCATGGAGCAACCTGCTCGATCAGACTTTCAATAACTTAAGTAACCCCGATCACCCCTACCGTCAGAAACTCGACAGCCTTTTTAATCATCGTGTTGAGGTGTACCAGAAAAAGGATCTTCTTTATGGCTCAAATTTTAACCCGGGAGTTGTAAAAGAGCAACTATCAATAATTGTGATGAGCTTTTCAAGCTTGAGAGCCAGGAATAAAGAAGACAGGAAAGTTTACCAGGAGAATGGAGAATTGGCCCCATTTTCGAGCCAATATAAAGATAGATCACATCTGCTTGAGGATACCGATGAAACAGCACTTATTAATGTTATCCGGAGCCTTAATCCAGTACTCGTAGTAGATGAAAGTCATAACGCAGAAAGTGATCTAAGCGTGGAAATGCTGAATGCTTTAAATCCTTCATTTGTTCTTGACCTTACCGCAACACCAAAAGAAAACAGTAACATTGTTAGCCTTGTCCCGGCCATTGAGTTGAAAAAGGAACACATGGTGAAGCTGCCCGTAATAGTTTACAATCATCACGATAAAACGGAGGTAATAAACAGTGCTCTGCATCTTCAGCACAAGCTCGAATTGCTTTCAATTGAGGAGGAAAAGAATGGGGGGAAATATATACGTCCGATTATTTTGTTCCAGGCACAACCCCGCACCGATGAAGATAACACCACTTTTAATAAGTTGAAAGAACAATTGCTTAAAGTAGGTATTCCGGAAGGACAGATTAAAATCAAAACTGCTGAGAAAGACGAGCTAAAAGGAATTTATCTGAGTTCCAGAGACTGTGAAGTCAGGTATATCATTACTATTAATGCACTGAAGGAAGGCTGGGATTGCCCGTTTGCTTATATCCTTGCATCCCTGGCTGACAAGTCCTCTGCGGTTGATGTAGAACAGATACTTGGTCGAGTATTGCGGCAACCTTATGTGATGCAACATTCAGCCCCATTGCTTAATATATCTTATGTACTTACTGCTTCTGCAAAATTCAATGAGACATTGCAGAATATTGTCAGAGGGTTACAGGCATCGGGTTTCAGTGAAAAAGATTACAGGGACAAAGATGATATGCCGGAAGAAATTAAGAACAAGGTAATGGGAAAGCCTCTGGAATCATTTCTATTCCCTGAACAGCAAGAGGCAATGATAGATGAAGAAATCGAAGTGGACCGTATATCATACAATCCTGATTCCGGAAGTACTCCTGGATCGAAGGTTTCTGCAATTGAGGAAATTGAGAGTATGGCAGAAGAACAAAACCGGGAGATGGATGCAGAGATTGAAAAACAAAACCAACAGCCAATTGATGAAAATATATTTCAGGAAATGGGTGATAAAGTAAAACGTTATCGAATTGTTGATGTAAATAAAGATATTGCATCAAAGATTAGACTGCCTCAATTCTTTTTGCAGGTACAGCAGAGCGATGTTTTCGGAACAGATAAGATATTGCTCAATCAGGAATCGTTGCTTAAAGATTTCAAATTAGGCAGCGAAGATTCTAAAATAGACTTTGATCAGATCTCTTCAGATCTCTATAAAGTGGATATTGTTCAGATTAAAAAAGACGAATATGCTCCACGTTTTACCAAGATAGAAGACATGAAGGTAAAAGACCCGATTGTTGAATATATTCTTGCAAAACCAAAAGAAGGTCAGATTAAGGACATCACACATCAGCTGGTTCAGCTTGTTGGAGATATGTATCCAATACCAGATCAGGAAATAAGAGCTTATGTTGAGCGGATACTGAAGCAGCTTAGTCCAGAACAATTGCAGGATATCCTTGTAAGAAAGTGGACATATTCTGATAAGATCAAAGCAAAGATCCGGCTTCATGCTGATACCTATGCTGAAGGCCGGTTCACTGACCTGATTACGATCGGCAAAGTGTCAACTGTTCCAACATGGAATTTCCCCGAAATGATTGTACCAGGCTCACTTGGAGCTTCGATTGGAAATTCCCTGTATGAACGGGAAGGTGCCATGAATAACTTTGAGGCCACAGTAATTACAGATATTGCGAGCTTGCCAAACATTTCCTTCTGGCATCGCAATTTAGGAAGAGGAAAAGGGTTTTCGATAAATGGGTTCAAGTCCAACCATTACCCCGACTTTATAGCAGTTTCAAAATCCGGCAAAGTTATAATCATAGAAACAAAAGGTGATGACCGTGACAATTCCGATAGCTCTGCCAAATGTCGTTTAGGTAACAAATGGGCTGAATTGGCCGGAAGAGATTTCCTTTATTTCATGGTTTTCGACAAGAAAGATATTGCCGGGGCTTATACTGTGGATAAGGCGAAAGAGTTGATTAAACAATTGTGATGAATAAATAAGCCTGTCTTTTAAAATCGATTAACAAAATTGTAAAAATATGGAACAAGTTCATGATCCGGTACGCCATTTAAAGTTCTTCAGACAAGCACTTTCGCAGGATAAAAGAATAGGGTTTTTAATCTCTGCTGGTTGTCCTTTAGGTGTTGATATGCCAGCCGGTAAATGGCCTCTTATACCTGATATTGAAAACCTCACAAAACTTACAAGTGAAACAATTATTAAGAGTGCCAATAAAGTGAAATATGAAAAACTATTAGAGGAGCTTACTAAAACTGGAAAGAGTAAAGATAACATCGAAGATATTTTAAGTTTCTTGCGTGGGTTAAAACAAGTTGCTAAAGGTGGTACTGTTCGTGGTTTCTCCTTTGATGATTTAGAATTATTAGAAAAGGAATTATGTAAAGTTGTTGTTACTTCAATGGATGTAACGCTTCCAGATTCTGAAACCTCATATCATAAACTTGCAAACTGGATTAACTCAATAGAACGGGAATATCCGATTGAAATTTTTACCACAAATTATGATTTATTGATGGAGCAAGCCTTTGAAGAAATAAATGTTCCGTACTTTGATGGCTTTGTTGGTTCAAAAAATACTTTTCTTGATCTTAGAATATTAGAAGACGATTCTCGTATTTTACCAAAGCATTGGACTTGTCTATGGAAAATTCATGGCTCTATAAATTGGTATCACGAAAAGGGTAATGTTACACGTCTTTCTTTAGTTAATAAAGATGGGAATAATCTTATTTATCCTTCCCATTTAAAGTACGAAGAAAGTAGGAAAATGCCGTATCTGGTATTTATGGACAGGTTAAGCAAATTCATAAGAAGACCATCTTCACTTTTAATTGCATCAGGCTATTCGTTTCGTGATGAACACATAAACAATACAGTTTTTAATGCTCTTAAAAGTCAACCAAATTCAATGGTTATAGGCTTATTTCATGGCTCTCTGGATAAGTACCCAGAAGCAATCAAAGCGGCTTCAAGAACTTCAAATCTAAGTCTTTTATCAAAAGACGAAGCAATAGTAGGTACAATAAGAGGGAAATGGAAATTGTCAAAGACGTTAGAGCCTGATGAAAACATTGCTGATTGTATAAAAATTGAGAAAACGACTGTTGGTACACCGCCGGTGGAAGTTGAAAATATTTATTGCAAATTAGGTGATTTCAAAAAGTTAGGTGATTTTCTGCAATTCATTATTGGCAGTAATAAATTTCTTGATACAGATGCAAAATAAATCTACATATATTGGTTCAGTTCAGGATGTAAATGGTTCGTGCATTAAAATTATAATGTCGAATGAATCTCTTTTTGGACTTTCTTATATTGACGGACAGGGTTATAAGATTGGTCAGATAGGTAGTTTTATAAAAATCCCTATTGGTTATATTGATTTATATGGTGTTATCTCTCAGGTTGGCGCAAGTGCAGTACCAGAGAAATTGCTTCAAATTCAACCTAATGGAAATAGATGGATTACCGTTCAATTAATTGGAGAAGCAACAAGAACAGGTAATTTTCAAAGAGGTGTTTCTCAGTATCCGATTATCGGGGATGAGGCGCATGTTGTAACCGAGAAAGACCTTTATGTTCTATATGGTTTACCCGATGAACCTCAGTACGTCCAAATTGGGAACATTGCAAGTGCTGAGGCAATTCCCGCATTGTTGGATATTGATAAATTTATTACACGTCATAGTGCAATAGTAGGTAGTACAGGTTCTGGCAAATCAAATACGGTTACATCTATTCTTAAATCTATTACTTGTGGCAAATTTCCAAAAGCGAAAATCATTTTAATTGATCCGCACAGCGAATATAAAAATGCTCTTTCTTCAGTAGCAAAAATATTTTCGCTCGACAGTACCGAGAATCCTTTAACAATACCCTTCTGGGGTCTTTCATATAATGAGCTTGCATTAATTCTATTTGATAAAAAACAAGCATCAGATTCACAACAAGATATTATGATTCAGGAAAAAATCCTAAGTGATAAACTGGAAATATCCTCTAAACTAAAATTAGGAGCACTTACAAAGGAAGAAATTTCAATAAACTCGCCTATACCTTTTAATTTCAAAAAAATTTGGTTTGATTTATTTGTAGAAGAATATGCAACTGTAAATACAAAAGCCGATTTAAAAACAATTGCGTACAAAAAAGATGGTGCAGGGAATGAAATAAAAGGTGATTTTAAAAATTTAATTCCACCTGAATTTTTACCCCCCGGCGCAGGCAGTAGTGTGCCTTTTAAATATAAAGAAAATCGTATTTTATCTTCATGTCTTAACAAACTTCATGGAAAACTGAAAGACACCAGATTAAAATTTCTTTTTGATACTGACGAATATGACGGTATTACAAAAGACTTGAATGATTTGTTAGACACTTGGATAAATAACGACAAACCTATAACAGTGCTTGATTTAGGGGGTGTTCCATTTGAAATAATGGATTTAGTAGTGGGGTTGATTTGCCGCATTACTTTTGAAAGTATGTTTTGGGGTAGGTATATAGATGGTTTTGGCAGGAAGCGACCTATCCTAATGGTGTTTGAAGAAGCTCATTCATATTTGCCTCGCGGTGGCAGCAATCAATTTGTTGTTGGATATGCTTGTAATGCCGTTAGACGTATTTGTAAAGAAGGCCGGAAGTATGGTATTGGAGCTTCAATAATAAGTCAACGTCCTTCCGAGTTAGATGAGTCAATTCTTTCTCAGTGTGGAACATTTATTTCATTGAGATTATCAAATACGTTACCAATCAGTTTGTAAAAATCAGGTGTTATTAACAATTTTGTTTACGAAAT
>JBAXXU010000106.1:0-15236 GCA_037127735.1 Bacteroidota bacterium | reverse complement strand
ATCCGTTGGCTAAAGCCAACGGTAAAGTAAAACGATCTTAAAAGAGGGTATCAATCTACGAAAACCTATAGATTTTGAGAATTCCCCTACTGGACAAAACGCCTCTAAAAGAGCCACTTACAAACCAAGATTACAATGATGCCAAAGAACTATATGATAAACAGCTGAAAATCAGCTGGTATTTATCGGACACTGGTGATTTAGAATAATAAAATAATTATACCTGATGCAAAAATTATAACCAGAGCAACGAAATCAATAAAAGTAAAATGATGCTGTGAATGCAATTTTACCTTTCCATGGTAACCCCTTGACACCATGGCAAAATAAGTATTCTCATAAATTATCATCGATCTTTTAAAAATAAAAAATATCCGTCCGCTAATCAGTTTTCTTATATTACTGCTTTTGATATTGCCTGAAAGCCTTGACTTTAACGCAAAGTAAGTTTCTTCAATAGTCCGGGAAAGAATGAAAATATATTTATAAGCAAGTGATATGATCATCAGGAAAGTATCGGGCGCTCCGATTATTTTGAAAGACTTTATGAAAGAGGGAAAAGGGGTAGTGAAAACAATCAGCAGAGCAAATGAAACAGAATTAAGTACTCTTAGAAAAACCAATAATACTACCTGAAGTCCATTTTCAGTAAACCCAATTTTTACAGGAATATTATAAATCCAGAAATGTGAAGGTTTATCAAATGTTATAAGGTTAAAAATGATTTTACCCGGGGTTATAAGATTGAGCGATGCAGGTAATACTACAAGAAAGCCAAAGATAAAAGCAACAAAGAATATTTTCCTGTACACCTGGAAAACCTTTAATCTGACTATAATGTATAGTAATAAAATAAAAGACGAAATAAGTATCTGTGCAACCGGATTATTGACAACACTAATCACTAATGCAATATAAATCAGGGAAATAAGTTTAACACGCGGATTGATCTTACGGATAAAACTCTCTTTGGCTGCATTTTCTGCCTGCAGATAAATAGATTTTACCGCCCTTGCCGAATTTAGTATAGTCTCGTCAAGAAAGGAGAGTTTTGCCCTTTTTACATTTGCCAACTCATATTGATCATGTAAAGTCTGGAGTAAATATGAGGGGATCTTATTCTCCATTTCTGACAATTAATCTGGAAATTAACAACATGACAACGTATGTTACAGTAGCTCCTGTAATACCTGATACAATATAATATCCTGACCGGTGAATAACCGATATATCTCCGTTATTGATTTTATAATCAGGCAAAGGTGCTTTCCATACATCTGAATATTTTGCCAGCCCCTGTGGCACATAACCTACCAGCTCTTTCACTGTCTGAGCCGACCATTCGCCCCACGCGTTGCCTGCATTAAAAAACATTGGTAACAGAATTCCTATCGGGGTAATGAGACACAGTAAAAGCAATATGATAAGAATTTTTTTTTGAAGTTTATCTGGTTTCATTTTTACCTCCTTTCCTGAAAGCATAAATCAATCCGGGTTCATTATTCAAAAAATAGCTGACGATTATTGCAGTAACAATTCCCTCAACAATTCCAAAAAGTAACAGATGTTCAATAGCCATTGCAGGAATTGCAATACTAAGGTCGTAAGGGCAATACAAAGCTTTTCCATCGGCAGATGAGGCTATTATTGGTTGTATCCCAAATTCAATTGCTGTAAGTATTGCAGCCATAACCAAACTCAGATATCCCGAAATAAATGCAGCAAATGATACTCTTGCCTTTCTTGCAGGATTATTGCTAAAAAGTTTAAAAATGTAATATGCAGTAAAAGGCATAAATACTGCCATGTTGAAGCAGTTCGCACCGATAGCGGTAATTCCGCCATCCCCAAAAATAAGCGCCTGAATAATCAGGGCAACCGACACAGCTATCATGGCAGCCCATGGACCAAAGAGTATTGCAATAACAGCAGAACCTACTGCATGACCGGTGGTACCGCCTGGTATAGGCAAATTAAACATCATAATGATAAATGAGAAAGCTGCTGCCATTCCAAGATACGGAATGTTGCGGGCAGAGACTTCATTTTTCACTTTTTTTACCGCGACTGCCATCGCTGATACAAATACTCCGATCAAAGGAATATATGTCTGTGGGCTGAGATAACCATCCGGGATATGCATAACTGCTACTTATTTATTAATTCGCGTTACCGGTTAATTAAATAATTATTTTTCATTTTGACCCGGTTGTAATATCGCGTTACGATATTTATCCATCAACTCCTTATTGAGATTTAGAGGAGGTTTTGCATTTTCAGGAAGAAATGATTTATAAGGGTGATCTTTTGAATATTCTGCAAATTCGTTCTTTATCTCATCGAGTAGTTTGGGTTTTGTTAACAAATCGAGAGCGGTTGCAGCTATTACTTTAGCACCTGCATCAAGTCCTTTCCAGGCAGCAGTACCATAGCCGGAAGCTACTGTTGACCAGTGATGACCTATTTCCCCGGGAACTCCGCCCGGAAAATTAAGAGTAGCTGTCGGGGCTATCATTGTTACCTCTCCAACATCGGAAGAGCCGCCTCCTACCTCAATATCCGAAGGCTTACTCAACGGTTTGATCTTTAACGCATAGCCTGTCTCTTTCTCTCCAAGTTCTTTTTGCAGCGCCTTCGCGAAAACCTGTTCCTTTTCTGTCCAATCAGGCATACCAATAAGTTCTATGTTTCTCTGTATGGTCTCAGCCATCCCTTTGTTTGAATGGCTCTGATGAACAGCGGTAATAACAGTAACTGTATCGAGAATTGTGGCTGAAGCTAATGCCGCACCTCTGGCACAATCAAGAACGCGTTTGTACATCTCCTCCAGTCGGTCATCGGTATTCCTGATATAATACCATACCGAAGCTCTGTCGGGTACTACATTGGGAGCTTCTCCACCCTCGGTAATAACATAATGCAGGCGATAAGTATAAAAAAGGTGTTCGCGGAGATAATTTGTAGCAATATCCATCAACTCAACACCATCGAGGGCGCTTCTCCCTGTCCATGGCGCAACTGCGGCATGTGCTGTTTTCCCTTTGAAAGAAAAAACTACCGACATTATTGCATTCCCACTTACCCCATAACCGGTTGATAAATCGGAAGAAGCGTGATTATCTATCACAGCATCAACATCTTTAAACACTCCTTCCCTAACCATGTATGGCCGGCTTATCACGGTCTCTTCGGCCGGTGATCCGAAAAATTTTATTGTCCCCTGAAGATTATTCTGTTCCATACTTTTCTTTACAGCTATTGCAGCAGCAATTCCGGCAGTGCCCATCATGTTATGGCCGCATCCATGCCCTGGAGCACCGGTAACAAGCGGTATCTGAACCGGACTCAGAGCTTTTTGCGATAACATCGGCAACGCGTCGAATTCACCGAGAATACCAATAACCGGTTTCCCGCTACCCCATGATGCAACAAAACAGGTGGGCATTCCTGCAACACCTTTTTCAACTTTAAAACCCTCTTCATCAAGAGTTCTTATCAGGATGGCTGAAGATTTAAATTCCTGCATTCCCAATTCGGCATAATTCCAGATAGCATCTGAAATAATTCCGAATTTCTTAACTGTTAAACTGTCGCCAAGATATTCAAGAGCGCCTTTTTTTGCTTTATAAAGATCTGCCTTTCCAAGAAAATTATCTTCAGCCCTTTTTTGAGAAAAAATCAGACCCGATGAAAGGAAGATGAAAATAACATTGAGGAGTACATTTCTTGTAAAAAATAAGGTTTTCATTGTATTATTGATTACAATAATTAATAAATTGATTTTCAAGCGATATTAGAATTTTGAATAAAACTAACCATATTCATCAAGAGAAATATTACATCATGAACAACCTGTTTACAAATCTAATATTTAAATTTAAAGATTTTCTAATTGAAAAATTTATGAAGAAATTAATCTTATTCTCATTGTTTGTAATTATCTATGGTTCAATTTCTGCTTCACATCTTTTTAAAGGGGAGAAATGCATAATTAAATCAGAATTTATCTATCAGCCCGGCGATGTTACATTTCCAGGCTGCCATGCTTCAACAATAATTGAAAACCGCGATGGATTACTTACGGCATGGTTTGGAGGAACCGCCGAGAAAAATCCTGATGTAGGAATATGGATAAGCCATTTTAATAATGGAAGTTGGACCAAACCTGTTGAGGTGGCAAATGGAATTCAACACAAGAGCAAAAGATACCCATGCTGGAACCCTGTACTTTATAATAATGGGAAAGAAATACTTTTGTTTTATAAAGTTGGGCCTTCGCCTTCTTCATGGTGGGGAAAGATGATAATTTCAGATGATAATGGGAAAACATGGTCGAGATCATACCGGCTTCCTGAAGACATTTATGGCCCGATAAAGAACAAGCCGGTTCTTCTCCGGAATGGTGAGTTGATTTGCCCTTCGAGTACAGAGAATGACGGGTGGAGAGTTCACATGGAAATCACCACTGACAACGGACTTTCCTGGGAACGGACCCCCGCCCTGAATGATAAACACACGGGAGTTATTCAACCAACTCTTTTAGTGCATCCTGCTGGCAAGATACAGATGCTGTGCAGGAGTACCGGCTCTTATATTTTAACCTCATGGTCAGAAGATAATGGACGAACATGGAGTAAACTCACATCCAGCGGTCTGCCAAATCCAAATTCCGGGATTGATGCGGTTACATTAGAAAATGGCAAACAACTACTGGTATATAATCATCTGATCAAAGGTCGCTACATGTTGAATGTTGCAGTTTCGGAGGATGGCAGGGAATGGAAAGCTGCCGTTCTACTTGAGAACGACGCAAAGGGAACAGAATTTTCATATCCTGCTGTAATCCAGACAAATGATGGGCTGGTCCATATTACTTATACATGGAACCGCAAACAGATAAAACATGTGGTTATCGATCCTGAAAAGATAATTTTAAGACCATTCTTCAACGGCGAATGGCCCGCTGAATAGATGCACTGTCAGAACCTGCTTATCAGAGGCATTATAAGAAGCAAAAGCGACAAGCCGGTCAGAATAACGACTGCGCTCCACCCGATAATATTCTGATGAAGTTTATTTACATATACACCCATTATCTTCTTATTGTTAATTAAAAGTATCATACTTAAAAGTACTACAGGCAGAAGTACGCCATTTATCACTTGCGACCAGATTGAAATCTGGATTAATGGTGCATTCGGGATTAAGATGATAATAGCTGAAATTACCAGAATCCCTGTGTAGAGAGTATAAAACTCCTTGGCTTCATTCCATTTCTTATCGATTCCTGCCTCGAAACCAAATGCTTCGGAAACATAAAAGGCTGTAGCCAGAGGCAATATAGTTGCAGAGAATACTGATGCAACAAACAGTCCGAAAGCAAAAACCTGTGATGCCAGTTTCCCTGCTAACGGTTTCAGGGCAATCGCCGCGTCCTTCGCTTCATTAATCTGAATCCCGTTAGGGTGAAGGGTGGCGCCACATGCAACCATAATAAAGAAAGCGACAACAATTGTGACAACACAACCTACTACAATATCAATAAGAGTGTATTTATAATTCTTCATTTTCAGACCTTTCTCAATCACAGATGCCTGCATGTAGAATTGCATCCATGGAGCAATCGTGGTACCAATAAGTGCAATCACCATTGCAAGACTCTGTGTGTTCATTTCAAGCCGGGGATGGATAATTGAAGATCCAATTTCTTCCCAATGGGGTTTACTCATTAATGCTGACACCACGTAAGTAAGTAATGAAAAACTGAAAATCAAGAATATACGTTCTGCAACCTTATAAGTACCTTTTACAACAAGTATCCAAACCATAAAGGCGACAACCGGAACCGAGATATACTTACTTACGCCAAAGATCTCCATACTCCCGGCAACACCTGCAAATTCTGTTGTTGTGTTACCTATGTTTGACAGGAGCAATCCGATAAAAATGAAAAAGGTGATCTTCATACCGGCATTTTCGCGTATCAGATCAGAAAGGCCTTTCCCGGTAACAATACCCATCCGGGCATTCATTTCCTGAATAACCAGCAGTACAACAAATGAAGGAATAAGTGTCCAGATCAATCCATATCCGTACACTGCGCCGGCCACAGAATACACTGTAATTCCACCGGCATCATTATCAACGCTCCCGGTAATAATTCCGGGACCGACTATGGCAAAAAATATTGCCAGATGTTTCAAAAAACTGGATACCTTTTGTTTCGTTCTTAACATCATTAGTAACTATTTCCTTTTGTCTTTTATCTTTTCTTGGTCCTCCTTTTATTTATAAGATCTTCAACGACATCATCAACTACAACCATTCCCTGAAGCTGGTTATCGGGGTCAACAACCGGGACAGCGAGCAGATTGTATTTAGAGACTAACTCGGCAATGGCGCTTACTTTCTGATTATCGAACAGCGAAATCGGTTCTGATTTCATAATTTGACTTACGCTAAAATATGGTTCAGAAACTACAAGATCGCGGAGATTAAATGTTCCGATTAGTTCATCATTTGACTCTGTAACAAACATATTGTAAAGTTCAGCTGCCTCCGGCTTTTTTGCCCTTAATTCAACCAGTACTTCTGCTACAGTCATGGTAGCGCTGAAAGACATATAATCAGTAGTCATAATACTTCCTACAAGATCATCGTCATATTCAAGAAGATCCCTGACTTCCTGTGAAGATTCGGTATCCATCTCTTTTAAAAGCATCTCAGCTTTATCATCTTCCAGCTCATCGAGAATATCTGCAACCTCATCAGCCGGCATCTTTTCAAGGACATCTGCCGCCTTGTTAACCGGAAGGTTTTCGAGAATATGAATCTGTGCATGAGTCTCAAGTTCTTCAAGAACATCGGCTGCCTTTTCCTCATCGAGTGATGAGAAGACTGACATACTGGATTTTTTTCCCATATCTTCAATGATATCTGCCAGATCGGAAGGGTGAAGCGTATGCAGTTTTGAGTAGGTCTTGGAAAGTCTGATATTCAGGTTTGAAAAGTCAATTGCCTGAACATCATCCCAAAGGATAAATTTTGCAGGTATGTTTATTTTAAAGTGAGAAAGAAATTTTTTTATAGGTATTGAGATTCCGATCCTTCGTAAAAGTCCTTCAATCCCGATATCAACAGCTATGGCGAATGTTCCGGCAGGCAGTGTTGCAAGCCTTACATCATTTACCCTGACAAGCTTGCGCCCATTCATATCCACAATTTGCTTGTCGAGGATATTTTCAACGAGTAACAGTCCGTTTTCAACTTCATCAGCTCTAAGTTCAACCAGGCCTATACAGGTCACATTAAGCATTTCTCTTGCCTTAACAACCCTGAAACTATTGAATGAATAAAACCTGGTTTCCTTACGTATCCTGAGCTGGACACCTGTTACAAGTTGCTGGTTTGGGTCATTGAGCCCTGAAGGAACAGCGTTAACAAGTAAATCTTTAATTATACCTATAGCATCGCCATCGGCACCAAATGCTTCTTTTCCGATTATTCCGCTTAAATAAAAAGTTGTTAGTGATGTCATTGTCACCTCCTCGCTTGTTACGATACAAAAGGAAGTGACCGAAAGTATAGACCACCTTCTATATCAGAGTTTTAATAAAAATATTCGCAGGGCCGTCGTCCATTTATTCTGTAAACTTGATTTCGCTGTAAAAATATAATTCATATCAATACTATCCAAATAAATGAGAATAATTTGCCGATAAAAAATTGAGTATCGGTTTTCGATAATAATAAACAGACTATCAAATGAATCCGTTTTCCAATATTTTTATGAACTGACCCTCTATCATTAGTTTAATCTACCTCATCCCTGCCCCCTTCTCCTTGTCAATTCACCTCATTCCCCTGCCCCCATAGCCTTCAACCTAAGGAAAAAATGGAAGTATTATGAAGTCTCAGAATACATTTTAACTTTGACGAAATTCTTCGCCAGGTGGAAAATATTTAGAAGTAAGAATGAAGAACATTCGAATGTTGAATTAAGAAATTAACTACAGTTCTGATTTCGCTATTCGTTTGTTCGTTGTTCTTAATTCATTAAAAAGTTTTTTGCTAAGCGAAGTTGCTCTGAAAGAGCCGAATATGAATAAATATTATCGCTAATTCCTTAGGTTGACGGCTAAGGGGTTAGAGGATGGGCTAATTAACAGAATGGGAATGTTAAGATGTGGGTTATAATGAATATATTGTATGTATATGTGCGTATTTTCAAAAATATTTAATCAAAGTTGAGGCTTTTCTCCTGTTTTATTCTTTTTTTATTACATTTGGCCTCAGTTCAATAAATCTTTATTTTATATTGTGGGAATACTAAAAGAGAGACTTTCAAGTTATGATGCCCCTCAGAAAGCCATGCAGGCCGGCATTTATCCCTATTTCAGGGAAATAGAATCTGATCAGGATACAGAAGTACTGATTGATGGTAAAAAGGTTTTGATGTTCGGATCGAACAGCTACCTTGGCCTTACCAATCATCCGAAAGTCAAAGAGGCGGCTAAAGCTGCAATTGACAAGTATGGTACCGGATGTGCCGGTTCGAGGTTTCTTAACGGGACACTCGATATCCATACCAAGCTTGAAAACAAATTGGCACAACTTGTAAATAAAGATGCTGCACTTTGCTACAGCACCGGATTTCAGGTAAACCTCGGAGTGGTGTCAATACTTGCCGGGCGCCACGACTATCTCCTCCTCGATGTGCTCGACCATGCCTCAATAATTGAAGGAAGCAGGCTCTCCTTTTCGAAAGTGCTGAAGTTCGCCCATAATGATATGGCAGCGCTTGAGAGTAAATTAAAGCTATGCCATAAAGATCGTATAAAGCTGATAGTTGTTGATGGTATTTTTTCAATGGAAGGCGACATTATTAAATTACCCGAATTAGTCAGGATTGCCGAAAAATACAAAGCATCAGTGATGATAGATGATGCTCATTCTCTGGGGGTTCTTGGAAAGAATGGTTCTGGTACGGCTTCCCATTTCGGGCTGACAGATAAAGTTGATCTGATAATGGGCACTTTTTCAAAATCATTTGCTTCACTGGGCGGATTTATTGCAGCTGACAAAGAAGTGATCAATTTCATCAAACATAATTCCAGGTCGCTGATTTTCAGTGCGAGCATGACACCTTCATCAGCTGCTGCTGTTCTGGCAACAATTGAAATAATGGAAACTGAACCTGAGAGGAGAAAGCACTTATGGGATATAACCGCTTATGCCCTTAATGGTTTTAAATCAGCAGGTTTTGACACGGGAAAATCTGAAACACCGATTATCCCTCTTTTTATACGCGATGATATTAAAGCTTTGTACCTCACACAGATGCTGCTTGCAGATGGAATTTTTGTCAATCCAGTTGTATCGCCGGCAGTTCCAAAAGAAGATTGTCTGATAAGATATTCGCTTATGGCAACGCATACAAAAGAACAGGTAGAAATGTCAATTGATAAAATTACCAAAGCAGCTAAATCGCTGGGTATTCTTGGATAAGTGCCCCTAAATCCCCTGAAGGGGACTTTTAAGAATAGCCTGTACCAGCCACCCTCAGGGGCGATTGGGGCGGTACAACTTACGGTATTGGGGGTTAAAAACATTAAAATGAAAAAAGTCATTCTAATAACAGGAACCTCTTCAGGGTTTGGAAAACAGGCAGCAAAACTCCTGGCAGAAGATGGTTATATAGTTTATGGTACAGTGAGAAAAGATCCTGTATCAGATGAAATTGTTCATCAACTTATCATGGATCTCACCAATATTGATTCTATCAGGCAAGCTGTTCAAATTGTGCTTAAGAATGAAGGCAGGTTAGATGTGCTGATAAATAATGCGGGAATGCATACAGGTGGGTCTATAGAGACTTCTCCTATAGAAAACATTAAACTTCAGATGGATACCAATTTTCTCGGTATGGTACATATTACAAGAGAAGTATTACCAATAATGAGAAACCAGGGTGGCGGAACAATAATCAACTTCAGTTCAATCGGCGGGTTAATGGGTTTGCCATTCCAGTCATTCTATTCTGCAAGTAAATTTGCCATTGAAGGTTTCAGTGAAGCACTCAGAATGGAGGTCAATAAATTTAATATCAAAGTTGTACTTATTAACCCCGGCGATTTTCATACCAGCAATTCTGCCAACAGGAGAAATTTTCTGACTCCATCTGGTATTGATGACCCTTATTATGAACAATTTGAAAAGTCGCTTGCAGCAATTGAAAAAGATGAAGCCAATGGCTGGGAACCGGTAATTCTTGCAAGGAAAATTGTTAAAATCGTTGGATATAAAAATCCCCGGCAGAGATATATTATCGCATCATTTGAACAGAAACTGGCTGTTGTATTAAAATATGTTTTGCCGGGAAAAGTTTTCAGGATGATTCTTCAGGATCACTATAAAGTAAAATAATTAGTTTGCTCTTAGATTTTCCTAACCATATACAATACTATCATGCCGCGCTCACTCTTCATCTCCCAGGCAATTCTCCTGATTCTTCTTACAGGCTGTTCAGACCATAATTCAGGAATAACCATCAATGACCTGAGGTGCGAAAACCTGGCCGATCCATTAGGAATTGGTACAACAACGCCCCGGTTGAGCTGGAAGATCAAATCGGGACGAAATGGAACCTCCCGGAAAGCCTGCCAGATATTAGTCGCGAGCGATACTAATTTATTGGATGAAAAAAATGCCGACTTGTGGAATTCAGGTAAAATTCTTTCCCAAGCAAGTGTTTTTGTTCCATATCAGGGCAAGAAATTAGCTTCACGATCATTATGTTACTGGAAAGTCAGGATATGGGATGAAAATGATCAGATGTCAGAATGGAGTGCAACTGCATGTTTCAGTATAGGGTTATTAAATAAACCGGACTGGCATGGATCATATATTGGCAAACAACAAAAGGGTCTAAAATCTGTCAGCCCACAGTTAAGAAGAACTTTTAGTATCCGGGATAAGGGTGAAAAAACATTCCTGTATGTAAATTCGCTTGGCTACCATGAGGTTTACCTTAACGGGGAAAAAGTGGGAGATAAAGTACTTACACCGGCTGTTTCACAATTTAACAAACGATCATTGGCAATAACTTATGACATATCTTCGCATATAAGACAAGGTAGGAACGATCTGGTTATCTGGATAGGTCAGGGCTGGTATAGTAAAGGATTGCCAGGAGTTGTTAACGATGGACCGCTGGTTAAAGCTCAGGTAGAACAACTTAGCAACGGAAGTTGGAGCACAGTCATTTGCACTGACTCATCATGGACTGGAAGGAACAGTGGTTATTCGTACATCGGCACCTGGAGATCAGGCAATTATGGAGGGGAACGGGTTGATGGTTCTCTTCTCCTGCCTGATATGTCCGGGTCATCGCTGGATAAAACCTCTTGGAGTCCGGTTTTAGTAGCAGAAAATCCGGGATATGAAGTAACTCCGCAAATAACAGAATCTAACAGTATCATGGAAACTGTTAAACCCGACACTATTCAGGCAACCGGCGATAGTGCCTGGCTGATAGATATGGGCAAAACACTAACCGGATGGGTCGAAATCCGTTTCCCTGCATTACATCCGGGGCAGAAAATAATTATGGAATATTGCGATCATATAGATAAAAGCGGAAATTTTGTGAATCAGGGCCAGGAGGACCGTTATATTGCTACCGGAGAAAAAGGGGAACTATTCCGTAACAAGTTCAATTATCATGGCTTCAGATACCTGAAAATCTCTAATCTGAACCCGGCGCCATCGAAAGATGATATAACTGCCTTCCTTATCCACACAGACTATAACCTGGCCTCCTCTTTCGAATGTTCTGATCCTGATCTTAACAATATTCATAATATGATCTTTTATACTCTCCGGTGTCTAAGTCTCGGAGGTTACCTGGTCGATTGTCCTCAGATAGAACGGCTGGGTTATGGAGGCGATGGGAACGCTTCAACGGAAACTGCTCAAATCATGTTCGACTTAGCTCCTTTGTACTCTAACTGGTTGCAGGCATGGGCAGATTGTATCCGCGACGATGGTGGAATGCCTCACACTGCTCCAAATCCGTATCCTGCCGGTGGCGGTCCATACTGGTGCGGATTCATTATTACAGCATCATGGAAAACATTCCAGAACTATGGTGATATTCGCGTTCTTGAAAAATACTATCCTGCTATGCAGCAATGGCTGGGTTATGTAGAGAAATATTCATCTTCAGGCCTTTTAAAACCATGGCCTGAAACCGATTACAGAACATGGTATCTGGGAGATTGGGCAAGTCCTGAAGGAACTGATCAGACTAATGAAGCTTCTGTCACTCTGGTCAATAATTGTTTTATAGCAGTTTGTTATGAAACCATGGGAAAAATTGCAGGAGTTCTGGGAAAAACATCCGATGTGGAAAAATACATGTTAAAAAAAGAACAGATCAGTGATAATGTGAATCAAAAATTATTTGATATTACAAAAAAAAGTTATGGTAACGGATCGCAGATAGATCTTACTTATCCCCTGCTGTCAGGTATTGTTCCCGATTCTCTTGTCCGAATAATAAAAAAGAATCTCTATGATGAAATAGAGATCAATCATACCGGACATTTTGCATGTGGTTTGGTTGGCATACCTGTTTTTACAGAATGGGTTGTGAAAAATCATGAAGCCGACCTTATGTATTCGATACTGAAAAAGAGAGATTATCCAGGCTACCTTTATATGATTGATAACGGGGCTACTACAACCTGGGAACACTGGAACGGTGCAAGAAGCAGGATTCATAACTGCTACAATGGCATAGGTTCGTGGTTTTACCAGGCTGTTGGAGGAATTCAATCTGATGAGAAGTTTCCAGGCTATCAGCGCCTTTTAATTGATCCTCAAATACCAAAAGGGATCACATGGGCAAATACTTCAAAAGAAACGCCTTATGGAACTGTTTCTGTTAACTGGAAATTAGAAGAAGGCACACTTAAGATGGATATAAAAATTCCTGCAGGAAGTACCGCCAGAGTTACTATCCCGGAAGGTGTACATAGTTACAAACTGAATGGTAAAAGCAATAGAAACGAAGTATCATTCGCCGAGATTGGAAGCGGGGAATACTATTTCTTATGCAATTTAAATTTGTAATTTCACCGGAAAATTTACTGTAACATTTGTTATGTCCGAACTTGAAAAATATTTTGACCGGTATCGCAAGAACATAATCGGTATTGATGCAGAAATTGCGACTCCTTATGGATCAAAGAAATTGATTTATGCCGACTGGATAGCAAGCGGAAGACTTTATACCCAGATTGAAAAAAGGATAACTGAAGATATCGGCCCAATGGTTGGAAATACTCATTCGGAATCCACTGCAACCGGGAAGGCCATGACAGATGCGTATCATCTTGCCCAAAAGATAGTTAAGCATCATGTTAATGCCAATGATAATGATGTTCTTATATTTACGGGAACCGGTATGACCTCGGCTATTGCCAAGCTCCAGAGAATTCTTGGTTTGAAGGTTCCGGAACAGGCAATAAAATTCTGTGCTTACAGTCGCGGGGATTATAATCAATGTAAAGACATTCCAAATGAAAAACGTCCTGTTATTTTTTTAACACACACTGAGCATCATTCAAATCATACATCCTGGTTTGAAACACTTGCAGAGGTTGTTGTTCTTGAGCCAAATCCTGACCTTACTGTCAATCCCGATGCCTTACGAAAAGAGATAGTGAAATACAAAGACCGTCCGTTGCTTATAGGTTCTTTTTCAGCATGTTCCAATGTAACGGGGTATTTCCCTCCCTACTATGAACTGGCAAAAATTATGCATGAGCATAATGGCTATTGTTTTATTGATTTTGCTGCCTCAGCGCCTTATGTTGATATTGATATGCACCCTGCCGATAAATTGCAACAACTCGATGCCATTTTTTTCTCACCACATAAATTTCTTGGAGGACCAGGAAGCGCCGGAGTTCTGATATTCAGCAAGAAACTGTACAAAAACGATATTCCTGATAGCCCCGGGGGAGGCACTGTAAAATGGACAAACAGGTGGGGTGGTTACAGCTATATAGCTGATATTGAGGTAAAAGAAGACGGAGGAACACCGGGCTTTCTGCAAGGTATCAAGGCGGCTCTGGCGGTCACTCTGAAAGAAAACATGAATACCAAAAAAATCCAGTTGAGGGAAAATGAGCTCACCGAAATGGCATTCACTATGTTGCCGAAAGTTAAAAACCTTCATATTCTTGCAGGCGACATAAAGGAGAGACTGGGAGTCTTCTCTTTTTATGTAGATAATATACATCACAACCTGATAACCAGATTGCTTAACGACAGATTCGGGATACAGCTCAGGGGAGGATGTTCCTGTGCCGGGACCTATGGTCATTTCCTTTTGAATGTAGACTTTAAGTTATCGAAGGAGATCACCGATAAGATAGATGCAGGAGATCTTTCCATGAAACCCGGATGGATAAGGTTATCACTTCATCCAACCATGACGGATGATGAGTTAGTATTTATCACTAATGCAATAAAACAGACTGTTGAAAATATTGAGGAATGGCAAAAAGATTATTGCTACGACAGGCACACTAATGAATTCAATCATTGTAATTTACCGGATAATACAGGCGACATTTACTTCAAATGGTTTGAATTAAACAATTAGCTCTATACATTCCCGAATCAGCATACATACAAAGAGGGATTTAAACATTTTTAGAATTCAATTGTTAAAATAATGTAATTTAATATCTAACAAATTTAATGTCATGGAAATAACATTTGACGGAGGGAAAGTGGTAACTGCTCATTCGCAAGGTCATATTATTAAAACAGATCAACCGGTTAACGGTGGAGGCCAGGACTCAGCTCCAGCGCCTTTTGAGTTATTTCTGGCCTCAATTGGAACATGTGCCGGAATTTATGTAAAATCATTCTGCGATAATCGTCAGATTCCGACTGATAAGATTAAAATTATTCAGAGTACAGATTATGACAAAGAAACGGGTCTGCCGGTCAACATAACGCTTGATATTCAATTACCATCAGATTTCCCGGAAAAGTACAAAGCTTCAGTGATAAGTGTTGCCGAACTCTGCAAGGTCAAGAAATCAATTGCTAATCCGCCGGTTTTTGAAGTAATTAGCACAACAATATAATTATTCAAAGAAAAATTGTTACCAATCAGTTTGTAAAAATCAGGTGTTATTAACAATTTTGTTTACGAA
>JBAXXU010000105.1:0-15299 GCA_037127735.1 Bacteroidota bacterium | reverse complement strand
TTGGAGAACGCTTTCCCCTCACCTCTTAGATTTACTACATGCCCGGCACACCCGATATTAAGTCCCTGACGGGACTGTCCCATCGGGACAATATATTGGTAGAAAAGAAGTTGCAGTTTAACCCAAAAGTCCCGTAGGGACGCAATGGAATTTAGCCGGACAATAATGTAATTAAATGAAATCAACACATGAAGGTTCTTTTTTGAGAGTTGAATTTTAGTTTCAAATTAATGGATGAATGAAGTTTTAGCAGATAATTTTATCTTTGAATTGTTTGTACTAAATATGAAGCTCATGAATACATTACGGAGTACATCAAATCTTAAAGATCAGGTTTATGGTTTATTTTCACTTAATGTTGATCAATTCTTATAAAGAGGAATAAAACTTTGGAATTCAGAAAACAATACAATAAATTTGGTTGAGTTAAAACGTAATATTAAAAGCTAAATAAACATACAGAATGAACGCAAACGTAAAAACATCGTCTTCTTCATTACCAGGCAGGATAACATCAGTAGATTTCTTCCGCGGATTTACCATGTTTCTTCTGGCCGGTGAAGCTTCTCAGCTTTATGAACATTTTAGTACATTTGATAACGGTATTATGCAGTTTCTTGGTACTCAGCTGAGCCACCATGAATGGCATGGACTACATTTTTGGGATTTGATTCAGCCTTTTTTTATGTTTATCGTGGGGGTTGCTATCCCATTTGCTGTTGCCAACAGGCAAAAAAAGGGCGACAGTAATAAAATAATTACTCTTCATGCTCTTAAACGTTCATTCCTGTTATTGTTTTTGGGATGGGCATTGTATTTTACCGATGCCGGGAAATTGGTTTTCCGGTTTCAGAATGTTCTTGCTCAACTATCAGTTACCTATCTGGTAGCGTTCCTGATAAGAAATAAAAGCTTCCGGTTTCAATTGATTTTCACTTTAGTGATTCTCTTACTGATTGATCTTGCATACCGTTTCTTTCCTGTGAATGGGTTTAATCATCCATGGGTAAATTTCGAAAACCTCGGGGCGTGGTTCAATAATAAAATTGAAGGCGTTGATAAAGCAAGTGAATGGGCAACTTTAAATTTCGTTTCAACTACAGCCCATACCGTTTGGGGAGTGTTATGTGGCAAACTGCTGATGAGCAACAAAACAGCAACCAGGAAAATTCAGCTGCTACTTATCGCGGGAGTATCCGCCTTATTAATAGGATACTCACTTGATTTATTAAATGTTACTCCCATTATTAAGAAGATCGCGACATCCTCATTCGTGTTCGCGAGCGGAGGCTGGGCCATCCTGGTTCTTTGCTTCAGCTATTGGCTGATTGATGTTAGAAAACAATTCATCACCGGGTCCAGGATGTTTATTATAGTTGGTATGAACAGCATTTTTATTTACATGTTTTTTAATATTGGTGGCGCCGGTCTGATCAGCCGAATTGCAGCCCCTTTCAGCAGGTTGTTTTTTTCCCGGGGAGGAGACCTGGCAGTTGAAGTAATCACCGGCATAGGCGTATGGGCTGCTATGTGGTATCTTTGTTACTGGCTTTATAAGAACAAGTTATTTATTAAGATTTAATCAATTGTTAAGTGCCATTATAATATAGTCGGAAGCCGGAAGTCTTTTATTTTTCCCCCCAGGTAAAAATATGTAAGGCATCCTCAGCAACTCCCTCTCTTGTAACAAGTGTCCGTTTTGGCAGAGAGGGATCAAGGTTGAGATACTCCTCTTTTACTTTGATTGGTGTTTCCAGAATATATGGTTTGCAGGAAGATATTGCAGCAACAGCTCTTTTTGCTCCTTCATATAGGGCTTTACGTGTCTCTTCGAAAGGATAAAGTAAAGCAGATTCTCTGGCAATACCACGCTTCACAGGAACTGTAACAATGTTATTACCAAAAAAATTCTTTGCCTCACGACAAGTAGCTTCATCACCGGTTACCATTATCGGAGGGACTCCATAATATCCGGCAATAGCAGCATTCTGGGCCAGCTCGCCTGATTCGACCCCGTTGTACCAATAGCGGTTTTCGGATTGAGAAGATTGAGTATGGTTAAGCACGCCGTCGGAAGTACCCATCATGGAGTGAAAACCAAGCATAACCATTCCGGCAAATGAACTGTCGAGGTCTGTCAGGTTACCAGCGCCGGGTCTTGGATGTCCCGTTAAATACTTAGCTCCCGGTGCCATAAGGTGCGGAATCACCGCCTTTGAACCATGGCCATCAAGTATTATAACTTCAGTTGCACCTCCATCGCGCAGACCTCGTACCACTGCAGCGACATCACCCATGAAGTATTCACAGGCCTGAATATTCAATGGAGTATCTTTCTGACGGGTCTGATCGAACTTAAATACTCCGCTGATCCCCTCAAGATCAGTGTTGACATAGATTTTCAGCTGGGCCGATAATGGATTTATACTACTACAAAATGCCAATAAAACCAGCAAGGATAACTGTAGTACCGATTTGTCAGTTTTGGTTATTTTTATCATTGGTTTAAGTTTTCAGATAAGATGATTTCTTATAATTATTCCAAAATCTTTTCATTACAAGTCATGCCTGTGCCGTAAGCATGTCTGTCCTGATATTTCTCAATGAATTTCCGCACGAATTTTGGAATATGGGTATCTTTTAAGTCAATTTTGGTTAACAAATATAGTTTCACGATACGGAATAAAATAATTAAATCATAACTTTATAAATATTTACAACTAACTTCTTTTATTCATAAACTTTGTGTGCCTTTGTGTAACCCTTTGTGCGACTTAGTGTTTAATATTTTTTTACCACGAAGGTACACAAAGTACATCACAAAGTAACACAAAGAAAAAGAGCGATTTAAGTATATTTGTGAATAATTCAGGCTAAATACTAATATAATCAATGGAGAAGAATTTATCACGATGTCTGTTTTTACAAAAAAGCGTCTCTGCAGGTTTTGGTTTAGCTATAATGAACCATTTTTCAGCATTTTCAAATCCTTCATTCTCCGGAATGAGACTTGGAGTTGTAACTTATCAATGGGGGAAAGACTGGGATTTACCAACATTGATTTCCAATTGTGTAAAATCTGGTTTGACCGGTGTAGAGCTACGAACACAACATGCACATGGTGTTGAGACTAATCTGAGTTCTTCGCAACGCGCTGATGTGAAAAAAAGATTTAACGACAGTTCTGTTACATGCATCGGCTATGGATCTAATTTTGAATATCATAACCCTGACCAAAAGATCCTACGTGAAAATATTGAGCAGACAAAAGAATATATTAAACTATGTAAAGATATAGGAGCAAGTGGTCTGAAAGTGAAACCAAATAATCTTCCTACCGGGATACATAGAGAAAAAACCATAGCTCAGATTGCCGCTTCGCTTAATGAGGTAGGAAAGTATGCACAGGATTATGGTCAGTTGATCAGGGTAGAGGCTCATGGTACCCTCACTCAGGAACTTCCAAATATGAAAGCTATATTCGATCAGGTAACTGAACCTAATGTGAAAATATGCTGGAATAGTAACGACCCTGATTTGTTACAGGCAGGACTTGAAGAGAACTTTAAGATGGTTAAAAAGTGGATTGGCGATACAGTACATGTACGTGGTTTCATGATAAGCAATTATCCTTATCAGCAACTTATTAATTTGCTTGCAGGTATAAATTACAACGGATGGGTTCTGATCGAAGCAACTACTGAACCCAGTGATATTATTGCCGCTATGAAAGAGCAGTTAACACTCTTTAATCAATTGATTGCCAATATTAAAAGTGTTTGATCGGATTTCATAAATAGTAAATAGTCCCTCAGTATGGGATAATACGACCCAAAAAAGAATAACTTTTCCCACATACTCACCCTTTTCACCCTCCTTGCAGGGCGGTGTGTAAAGAACCAGTCCGGGGGGATGAGTTCAAGAAAAAAAAGAAGTTACATAATCAGAAGTAAGAATGAAGAACATTCGAATGTTGAATTAAGAAGTGAATTCCAGTTCTGATTTCGCTATTCGTTTGTTCGTTATTCTTAATTCAAAATGATACTCTCGCGCATACGGGCTTTAGCCCAAATAAAAGCCGCGGCAAATAATTTATTATCAATAATCTCAAAGATATTTTTTATATTTTAACGAGACACTCGTGAGTAAGATTTGTGAATAATCCAGGCTAAATTAAGCCTGGGAGAAAGAAGGTTTTAGTTCTTTTCATCCTTCTCATCGTCCTCTTTCAAATCGGTCTTTTTAAGAATGATACCATTACTGTCAAAAATGACCTCAAGCGATTTTTCTCCTTTCTTGAGACTCATTTCAAAACCTTTCATTGCAGGACTTTCAAAGATTTCAACCGGACCCTTTTTATAACCCTGAAAATCCTTATTCAGAGTATTTAATACAGCAACTGGAACCTCTTTTTCAGAAATAGCCGTTTCCGATTCAAGCCATTTAGCTGAATTGTCGAAGCATGCCGACATCTTTTTGCCATTCATGCTGAATTCTGCTTCCCATTCATTTGCCTCTTCACTGTCCCATTTTACAGACTGGGCAGAAGCATATTTCTTTGCAAACTCCTTTTTGACGTTTCCCGGGGCATTTTTCTGACTGAATGCTGAAACAGAGACAAGAGAAAAAACTACTGCCAGAACAAAAATGTTTTTCATAGTACTTATTTATTAGTTTATCAGGCGAAGGTAGGAACCAATTCTGTGCAGATTTTGTATTTAGAATTTTACTCTGACTTTATGAAGCCCCCCTTCAAACTCATATACGATATCCCATTTGTTCAGGTTGCATATCTCTTTAACAATAGCCAGCCCCAAACCATGGGAATCTGAGGATCTATCCACTTTATAGAACCGGTCAAACAGCTTTGAGGCCGGTACTGACAGCTGTTTACCCGGGTTTGATATCTCAAAATTGTTCTTATTGAGTCGGATAGTAACCATTCCTCCTTCAGAACAATGTTTTATTGCATTTCCAATAAGATTTACGATAAGTGATTCTGCAAGGAAAAAATTGGACTCCTTAATACATTCAGGATCAATCTCTTTATTAATAACTAGTGATTTCTCAATAATGCTATCTTCAAATAATTTTATTTTTTCATCAACTATTTCTGAAAGGTTGATAGCACTTTTCTCTGGAAACTGATCATTTGATATTTTAGTCAGAAGTAATAATGTCCGGGTAAGTTTTGATATGCGAAGTGTATAAACATAAGCCGAATTTATCAGGTCAGCCTGATCTTTTTTTAAATCAGGATGTTGCATCAGCGTCTCGAGTTTTGACTGAATAACAGATAGCGGTGTCTGAATTTCGTGTGAAGCATCCTCAGTGAATCGTTTAAGTGACTGATAGTCTGAAATCACTTTCTGAGTGAGTTTTTCAAGCGAGTTATTGAGCTCTGAGAACTCTTCAAGCTGACTTCCTGAAGAAAGCCTGTAGCCTGGTTTATCGTATGAAAATTCTCTCAGTTCATCAAGAGTCTTATAGAATGGCCGCCAGATAATCAGTGAAAGTTTACGATTGATAAAATACATACTGAAGAGAAGAAGAATAAATACCGAAGTTGTAACAATTGCTATTGTAATGAGCAAATCACCCTCTTCAAGGAATGTATCGCGTGCTGTTATTAAATACTGTTTTCCACTAATACTTGCCAACTGGCTCAACTGGCGATATAGAAGTTTTTCATTCTCGCCCGTATCAAAAATCAGAGTATCCAGAGTTTCATAAGCTGTTTCTGATTGACCTAAAACTTCTTTTGCTTCAATGAATGGGTAAAAGTTTGGTAAATTACCACCTCGTTCAATAGTATGTTTTGCATTTTCTATATCCGTTAAAAGCTTTTCATCCAGCTGGTCTTTGAAAATGAATGAAAGTGCAACATAGATAACAACCCCGGCTATAACAAATGCTGATAAAGAAACAAGGAAATAGGCTCTGGAGGTTTTTTGAAGGAGTCTCATCTTTCTGAAAATTTATAACCAATACCATATATACTATGGAGGTAGTTCCTGCCATTATGCAGTTCGATCTTTTTTCTGAGGTTTTTTATATGGCTGTATATGAAGTCAAAATTATCGGTAAAAGAAATATTATCGCCCCAGACATGTTCGGCAATTGATTCACGTGTGATTACTCTGTTCCTGTTAACTAAAAAAAATACCAATATCTCATATTCTTTCTTTGTCAGGTCAATAGTTGCTCCATTGATAAAAACTTCGTTTGCATCAATATTTATTTTTATCTCGTTAAATATCAATTCATTTGTCCCTTCAAAATGTCGTCGTCTAACCAACGATTTAATTCTGGAGTTGAGCTCCGCCAGATGAAAAGGTTTTGTAATATAATCATCTGCACCCATATCGAGTCCCCTGATCTTGTCATCAAGTGAGTTTTTTGCTGAAACGATAAGCAGACCGGCTTGTCTGTTCCTCTCCTTAATTAGTTTGATAAGATCGAGTCCATACCCTCCAGGCAGAGTCAGATCAAGAATTATAATATCGTAATTGTAACATGATAAAGAATCCTCTGCTTCAAAATACGAGCATGCTGTCTCACACAGAAATCCTTCCTTCTCAAGAAAATTTTTGATTGTTTCAATCAGTTCTTTCTCATCTTCAATAATAAGGATCTTCACTTTACTTTTGATCACATTTAATTTGTCATCAACCCCCTGACTTTACTGATATCAACCTCAACCTGAGGATCAAATGACTTACTGTTCATATAATTCAGAATAGAAATCATCAACTGTTTAGATACCGGCCTCTCATCAATACTATTCTTTAAATCAATACTGCAAACCATTAATTTGCCGCCATTGATTTTAGCCTCGAAGGCAAGAGCAAGTCTCCTGTTCTCAAACCAGGTGTCGATTGGTTGGATAAGAGGTCTGAGATTTACCGGAAAACCATCGAGTATCATTGCCTGGGAATGTGAAACCGGATCCCACCACTGCCAGTTGCTGTGATATTCTGTTGGAAAATCATTGAATACAGGATGTTTCGGATCACATAGAATACCAAGCGTATGTGGTGGTTGGTTGTTTGTCCAGGCCGTGTTCCAGAATATGCTTGAGAAACCTATTGCAACCTGAGCACCTTTATCTTTTCCTGTTTTCCCATAAGTGAGCAATAGAACTGACCCTCCTTTTTTAAGTGTTGATTCAACACTTATATCAAATTTGTCGGTTATTAAAACATTACCATTAACCGGCTCCTGCTTTTCAGGATAAACCCAAAAAAACCAACTGTTCCTGAAAGGTGTGTTTTCAATTGAAACCGCTATTGTAAGCTTCTCTGCTCTATTAATTTCAGCCAGATCAAATTCTAAAGAACCTATTGGAAGACAATTTCCAACAGCAATATTCTCGCGCGCGAAAATCTTTCTATAAATAGTATCACCTTCCGGATTAAAAACATCACATCTGATCACAGGTTTATTTAAGGGTTTTGCCCCGAAATGAGCCATCTCGATATCTGCTATAAAAGATTCATCATTTGTGTAAATCAGCTTTTTCACTCTGACAAGCGGAACTGTTTCATTACAAAACATCCTGAATTCTTCAGGTGTTATATATCCCTTAGATTCAAAAAACGGATTCAAAATACCAACTAAAGCGCTACCCTGACCGGGAAAATCGTGCAATTGCAAAAGGTGAAATCCGGCAAACCCAGGTGTTCTCAGAGCAGCCTCAATTTCAGCTTTATAACACAATGCCTGAAGCTTTCCCGAGGCCATCAGAAAATCTTCTGCCTGATCGCCCATGTTATTTTCTGTGAGTGTCTCCCTGAAAATCTCGAAGTTTGTTGCCTTCAAAACACCTGTATATTTTGCTATCTCCTTAAAATCGGGATAAACACACCATTGTCCGATCTCGTGACTGACAGTTGGTATGTTGAACTTTGAAACGAAATCGCGAAAATCGTACATGGTTTGCGGTGGCTTAGAGTTAATTATGCTCTTCAGCCCTTCTCCCCAATGCTGTATCCTTGGTTCCGGTGAGAGGTTAAAATCATTTTCCGGAATTATTGGCCAGCCTGCAGCGGAAGTATAAACCCTCCTGTTATCTTTTGATTTCCAGTATGCGAGAAGCTTACCAAGATATTCATTCTGGTTTTTACCATCCGGTTCATTCCCATAAGCCAGCATACAAAATGACGGATGGTTTCCGTAAGCCTTAAGTATTTTGTCACCTTCCTCGTAAATAAATTTATCAATAGCGCCTCCGTCTCCTATTGCAGTACCCTGATTGGCCCATGAGGAACATTCAATATGAAAATAAATACCAAGCTTATCGGCTGCAATAAATGCAGCTTCCGGAGGGCACCACGAATGGAACCTCACAGTATTCAGTCCATAATCTTTGAAGGTACCCAGTACTTTCTCCCACGATTTAACATCAGTCGGGGGATAGCCTGTCAGGGGAAAAATGGCACATTCAAGAGTCCCTCTTAAGAATATCCGGCTCCCGTTAACTTCAAAATGAGTACCGTTGGCCTTAAATTCGCGCATACCAAAGTCCTCCGATTCACTATCAATCATTTCACCCTTCGATCCTTTCAGGCTTACAGAAAGCTTGTATAGTGAAGGAGTGAACTCGCTCCATAATTGCATCTTTTCTCCTATTTGATAGTCAATCACTATCTGAAGGTCATCGGAACTGCTGTTCACTTTCACAGTTTTACTTTTAAGTTTTTGAGCGATACCTGTATTGAAACTTTCAGCCTGCACCACTACTTTTCCAGTGAATGGAGTTCCTGATTTATTGGTTAATGCTACTACTATTTTTGCCTTTTTTTCCTTAATATCAGTATAAATCTTAACATCATTTATGAAAATTTTTTGTGTTGATTTCAGACTGATATCTCCAACAATACCGTTCCAGTTCGATTGTGTGTGGTCGCTGATACTGTGCGAATTAACACCAACAGGTACTACAACCCTGTTATCAATACGGATACTTACCCGGTTTCTCCCGCCCGTCAGAAGATCTGTAATATCGTATTGATGAGGAGTAGCCAGACTGTTCTCACTCCCTGCCTTTTTTCCATTGATAAACAGTGTTGATTCCCAATGTGGCCTTTCAAGGAACAATATAATATTCTTTCCCTCCCATCCTGATGGAAGGTCAAAGTCTTTCTGATACCAGGCTGCCCCTTTATAGTATTTAACCGGCTTCAGCCAGAACGGAATTTTTATATTGCCCGGCTGACGATACCTCTCGTATTTTTTTTCAGTGAAGTAAGACTTATCAACAATATCCCCTGTCCAGTCAGTTTTTAAAGAGACATCATCGCCCTTACCGTTCTCAGCCATCGAACCGGGAAGGTTAACTGTCTCATCAAGTGAACTTTCATACCATTTGTTTTCAATACCCTGATCGAGAGAATCTATCTTGAATTCCCATTCACCTGAAAGGGAGAGTTTTTCAATAGGCCCATTTTGCTTAATGCTGCACCCTGCAAGCAAAAGCATCATCCAAATTAAATTTTTCATGCCATTTGAAAAGAGAAATGCACCAACTGCCGGCTTCTTCATAATGTAAAATGCTTAATTAAAATAAAAGGATGATTCGTGCTTTTCATTTGCTGACGATTTTTATTGTTGAAGGGTTAAATCCTTCCGCTCTTGCTGTCAGTTTTATCTCACCGGCATTGCCATCTGATTTTATTATCACAAGACATCTTCCCTGCCACGTTTTTCTTTCAGACGCGATATAGCTCTCCGTGCTGATGGGATTTGCATTACCGACACCTATTATTGTTCCTGATCCTTCAATTTCAAATTTAACCATGTTTTCGGCTTTTGGATTTCTTATCCCGTTTTCATCGGTAATCTCTAATGTAACATAACTTAAATCCTGACCATCAGCTTTAATTTCAGTCCTGTCGGCAATTAACTTTATCTGAGCCGGTTCACCTGCGGTTCGCAGGAAGGCAGTATTTATCTGTTCAATACCTTTATAACCAATTGCTTTTAGCTCTCCTGCCTGATAGGAAACTTCCCAGACAGCCTGAAATTTTGTTGAGCGATCTGTTTTCTTTTTCCCTAATGATTTGTTGTTAAGGAACAGTTCAACTTCCTCGCACGAAGAATAAACTGTTACTTCAAATGGCCTGTTTTCAAATCCTTTCCAATTCCAATCGGCAACTACATCGAACCAGTTCCATTTACTCCAGGATTCGATTTTTGGATTTGGTTCAAAAGAAGGCTTTGGAGGTTTCACAAATATTGAAACCTGATCTTTCATCCAGAGCACATCGCGATAGAATGACTGGGGACGTTTCCATCCGCAAATATCTATATCGCCGCAATAAGCCAGGTTCCATGGAAAAAAGTTTTTCTCCTGGGGATAACCTCTCCATCCAATACCGGCCTCACCGATATAATCAAATCCTGTCCATACAAAATCGCCGATAACATAAGTATTATCAATCACATCCATCCAGGCGCCAAATGCCACCAGAGGATATGATTCGAGGCCAACCATAATACGTTCGGGTACACGGTTATGATCCTCTCTGTAAAGCGATTTCTGATTATGGTCACCCCCCGTGGCATAATTATACCCGGCAATATCGAGTGTTGCAAAAAATGGATCTTTATCCGGTCTAAGCTCATTGACTGCTGAAGTGACAGGACGGGTGGGATCCAGTTCACGAACAAAATTGCCCAATATTCGCGCTACTTCAACAACTTCCGGTTTGTGTCTGCCGGGGATCTCATTACCAATACTCCACATAATAACTGACGGATGGTTTCGGTCGCGGAGAACCATGCTTTCAATATCTCGTTGCCACCATTCATCAAAATAGAGATTATAATCCTGAGGGTTCTTTGGATCTTTCCACATATCAAAAGTTTCATCAATAACCAGTAATCCCAGACGATCGCATGCGTCAAGGAATGCCGGTGAAGGAGGGTTATGCGAGCACCGTATGGCATTAAAACCGCTGGCTTTCATCAGTTCGACGCGGCGTTCCTCGGCACGGTCATAAGATTTAGAACCCAATGGCCCGTTATCTGCATGAAAACAGCCACCTTTCAATTTCATAGAAATGCCATTGAGTTGAAATCCATTAACTGCATCAATTTTAATGGTCCGTATTCCAAACCGTGTAATTGTACTGTCAGCTAATTGGCCCGATGAATATACCTCACTGATGGCTGTATAAAGAATGGGTGTTTCAGTTGACCAAAGACCAGGTTTCTTAACAATAACCTTATGAACATATTCAGAAAAACCTTCCTTCCCGATCATTTGCTCAGATATAGTATTATTTATCTCCTTGCCATCTACATTCAATATCCTGGTTATTAACTTTACCTGTAATACTTTTGCTGACTGATTTTTAACCTTTGATTTAATGATTACTAGCGCTGAGTCTTTACCTACTTCGGGCGTAGTGATGCTTGTTCCCCATTGAGCCACATGCTGTTTCCCGGTAACCCGCAGCCATACGTGGCGGTAAATCCCGGAACCTGAATACCACCTGCTGTTCCTGCCTTCATTCCGGACTTCAACCGCAAGAATATTCGGACCGTTAAAATTTAGTTTTTCAGAAATATCATACCAGAAACTAGTATATCCGTAAGGATGATTCCCCAGTAAAGCGCCATTCAGATAAATGTTGGCGTTCATATAAATACCATCAAATTGCAGGATACAGCTCTTTCCTTTTGCATAACCGGGTATTGCAAGACTTTTGCGGTACCATGCTGTTCCTCCTTTTGTAAAGCCCGTGCTGACACCTCCAATGGCATTTGAATCAAAAGGTGAATTTGTCCCGGCGATATCTTCAATACTATAATCATGAGGAACATCTATCTTGCGCCATTTTGAATCGTCAAATACGGCTTTTTCAGCTCCTGTTACACTATCGCGGCTAAACATCCAGTCTTTATCGAGTAATGTAATATAACTGTTATTCTGTTCTTTGACACTGCAACCCGGTAGTAGTATCAATGCAATTGAGAACATAAAAAGATTCTTCATTTTATCAGCTTTTATAAGATCAAATACTCAGAGATTCATGCAGGACATCGCAACAATCTGACTTTTAGCAATTTCGAGCATATACGCGAAGATAAATATTTTTGTTATACTTCCCTTAATGCGTCAACCATTGCAATAACATTTTGGAAGGGAACATTAGCCTGGATATTATGAACAGTATTAAAGACAAAGCCGCCATTATTGTTAAGTATTTCACACTGCATTTTAACCTGTTCTTTAACCTGTGCAGGAGTACCGAAAGCAAATACACCCTGAGTATCAACGCCTCCGCCCCAAAAAACAAGCTTATCGCCATATTCCTTTTTAAGCTTCTTTGAATCCATACCTGAAGCATTTATCTGAACCGGGTTTATAATATCAAAACCGGCTTCAATAAAGTGATTCATTAATGATTCGACAGCGCCACATGAATGTTTAAATGTTTTCCAGTTTGTATTCCGATGAATCCAGTCGTTTACCTTTTTATAATAGGGCAGCCACATCCTGTCAAAGGTTTCGGGTGAGCAGAAAGTTGAATTCTGAGTGCCGAAATCCGTTCCGCAGGTAAAGACAACATCTATTTTATTGCCAATAACCGTATGTAATAACTTCAGGTTTTCAATTGCTATATCGGTTTGTCTGTCATAGACTTCTTTAATAAAATCTTCTCTTATTAGGGTTGAAATATACCATTCTTCGACACCGCGAATTCCTTTTGGGTTTTTTAAATTGATAGCAGGAACGAGCGCTATATCGCCCAGGGCAGTTCCTCCCAGCGATGCAACAATCCCTTTTGAGTTATCTTCAACCGAGCTGACCTGATTTTTCCAATATGCCAGATCATTATCAGTTACAGGACTGAATTCCTCGAGGTTATCTTCAACTTTCAGCGTTGATTCATCTATCGGTTTCTGCCTGTCGAGGGCATCGAAAAAATAGCCCGATTTAGGCATCATACCGCTTGGTGGAACAGAAGTATCTCCTTGCGGGTACATCAGAATATCACGATTATTGTTGAAAGTGTAATTGAAACTTCCGGGGAACAGGACTTCCTGACCCCAGGGAGTTTTATGAACCTTCCAGTTTTCATTAGGAACACCGAACATGTTTTTTGCCGAAAACAACCCGATCACATCAATATCCATCGCCTTAATCAGATCAGGTTCCATCTCACCAAGCATCTGGTATGGTTCAATAACCTTAACCGGCTTTTTCTCCAACCCGAAATGATTCCGAAGTTTTTCTACTATCAGAACATGAATTCCGGTAACAGGTGTTGAACCGAAATCTACCACAACCTTATCGGGTTGCCGGTGATTAATTGTTTTAATAAAATTTTGTTTTGAAGAGGTTCGCATATAATTTCTTTTATTCATAAACTTTGTGTGCCTTTGTGTAAACCTTTGTGCGACTTAGTGTTTAATATCTTTTTTACCACGAAGGTACACAAAGTACATCACAAAGTAACACAAAGGAAAAGAGCGCTTTATGTATATTTGTGAATAATTCAGGATAAATAAATATAAAAGTTTTTAATTGGCTTTATACCACTAATTAGTCTCATTCAATTGAAAGCTATCGTGTAACTTCTTATTGATTTCTTGAACTCATCCCCCATCCCGATCTTCAGGCACATACAAATAGGTGAACAGCCATTGCAATAACGACATGCTTATCATGGTTTATGAAGGTATTGCAGGTAAGTTCCATCCCTCGCGGCAGGTATGTCTGATGTATTCATTGGCTTTCGCGAGAGCGTTGAAAGTGTCATATTTTTTGTCGAAGGTGGGGTGCCCGTCTGTTACTTTAAAATCGTCTGAAATCATAATTTTCAACTCCTCCGTTGGTGAAATATTTGTGAATATCATGTTTCCCCCATCCCATTTCAAAGCTTTATTAAGCCCTTGCAACCTGATAGCCAATACACCCAACATTACCATTTCGTTGAATGGTCCTGCATAAGCAAAGTTTGAAGAGCCTTCAGTTCTGTTTTCAGGCGATTCCTTACAGGCGCGTATCCAATCCTGTTCATGTGGTCCATCAGGATAAAATACATTGCCCCCGGGAATTCGTCGCAGGTAAGGGCTGACATTTGGTATGCGCCCTGAAAGTAATCGGGGGTTATATCCTCCGCAACCGCACATTAGAGTATCTTTTGAGCCAATAAACAGGCAACCTCCCAAGCCATCGGCCATTAAATTTTCGCCTGCCGGAAGCAGATCAGAAAGGTTTGGGAGTAATCCACCATCGTACCAGTGAACTTTTACTGAAGGCATAGTCAGCCTCGGCATATTATCGCGGGCAGGAAATGAAAACTCAACTGTTTCAGCCTGGGGAGCAGATTCAGTATTAATCGATGTGGAGCTTCCGCGCACTTTATCAGGATAACCTAATTTCAAGGCCCGGTAAACGGGGTCCAACACGTGACAAGCCATATCGCCGAAAGCGCCGGTACCAAAATCCCACCATCCTCTCCAGTTCCATGGGGTATATATTTCATTATACGGGCGCATTGGCGCCGGGCCGATAAACAAATCCCAATTCATTGTCTTGGGTATAGGCATTACCTTCGTTGGCCTTGCTATACCTTGCGGCCAGATAGGACGATCGGTCCAGGCATGAACTTCCCGTATTTCACCTATCTCATTGTTCCATAACCACTCGCAGAGTTGACGCACACTGTCGTGAGAGTTTCCCTGGTTTCCCATCTGAGTAGCTACTTTATGTTTAGCAGCCAGTTTTGTCAGCAAACGCGATTCATAAACCGAGTGGGTCAGCGGTTTCTGGCAATATACATGTTTCCCCAGTGTCAAAGCTGTTCCGGCAATAGCGGCATGGGTATGGTCGGCAGTGGCAACCATCACTGCATCAATTGATTTACCCATCTCTTCGAACATCTTGCGCCAGTCCCAATATTGTTTTGCCCCGGGAAATTCCTTAAAACAATTGCCGGCATACTTCCAGTCAACATCGCATAAGCCAACAATATTTTCAGTTGCCATCCCTTTCAGGTTGACGTGTCCTTTCCCTCCAATACCGATACCGGCTATGTTAAGTTTATCGCTTGGAGCCTTGTGCCCCAACCCACTCACGACCTGACGTGGGAGAATCGTGATACCGGCAGAAACAAGCCCTGCTTTTTTCAAAAAATCGCGTCGCGAACCAGTTAAATTTTTCATTGCATTAAATGATATTGACAAGTTAACTTCTTTTATTCATAAACTTTGTGAGCCTTTGTGTATCCCTCACAAAGTAACACAAAGGAAAAGAGCACTCTAAGTATATTTGTGAATAATTC
>JBAXXU010000104.1:0-15467 GCA_037127735.1 Bacteroidota bacterium | reverse complement strand
CGTAAACAAAATTGTTAATAACACCTGATTTTTACAAACTGATTGGTAACAAAATTTGAAGTATATCATAAAATTGCATTTGTCCGTTATATGCGAAGATATTCTAAAGATCGCAGATCACTAAAGACAGTTCGATCGGTGTTAAAAATGAATAATGTACCCAAAAAAGAATATAAACAGATAGTAGAACTTGTAATAGATGATATTAACCTGAATAGTAAAATTGAACGGCTCGATACAATGCAGAATTTATTTAAATACTGGCATGTCGCACATTTCCCTTTTGCACTTGTTATGTTAATAATTATGATTATTCATGTCGGGGTTACTATAGTATTTGGTTATAGATGGATTTTTTGAATATGGAACAACTATTTGAAAATATTTTGATTTATTCTCTCGCTGCAATTCTCTGTATAGTTGTTGTCATTATTTATCTTCGAAAGAAAAGCAGAGAGTCGAAAATAGTTGAAGAAAAAATAAAAATTGCAAAAGATACAGGCATGCATGAGCCCGTCTCTCTTCATCCTTTTATTGACGAAAAAGCCTGCATTCAGACCGGCGCGTGTATTATAGCTTGTTATGAGCATGATATCATAGGGATCAGAAACGGGAAGGCAACTATAATAAACGCATCTCAGTGTGTCGGGCATGGTGCCTGTTTCCTTGCATGTCCTACCGAAGCCATTAGTTTACGTATAGGAACAGAAAAACGAGGAGTTGATCTGCCACATGTAAACATGAATTTTGAGACAAACGTACCCGGAATATTTATTGCAGGAGAACTTGGGGGCATGGGCCTTGTTAAAAATGCAGTTGAACAGGGCAAACAAGCTGCTGAGAACATTGTCAAATCACTTAAAAAAGATCATAGCGCTGCTTACGACCTGATAATCATAGGGGCAGGTCCGGCAGGAATATCGGCATGTCTTACTGCAAAAAAGCATGGCTTAAAATTTCTGATTCTTGAACAGGATACACTTGGAGGTACAGTATATACTTTCCCGAGGAAAAAAATTGTGATGACCTCTCCAATGGATCTTCCTCTTTACGGGAAAATTAAACTTTTTGAAACAAGTAAGGCAGAGTTGCTTAGCTTATGGGAAACAGTGCTTACGAAAAACCATATTACAGTTCAGGAAAATTCAAAAGTAGAGTCCATAGTTTCTGAAAACGGGAATTTTAAGATAACCACAATTAAGGGAGAGAAGATAACTACAGCAAGAATATTACTTGCTATTGGCAGGCGCGGAACTCCACGTAAACTGAATATTCCGGGTGAAATGAAGGAAAAGGTTGCTTACCGTCTTCTGGAACCTGAAGGAATAGCAGGCAATGATATTATTGTTGTGGGAGGGGGAGATTCGGCAATTGAATCAGCCCTGCTGCTTGCTGATGATAACCACGTTGTTCTGTCATATAGAAATGAAGTATTCAACAGGATAAAACCGAAAAACAATATGGCGCTGAATAAAGCTATTGCTGATGGAATGCTTGAAGTTCGTCTGAATACAAATCTCATATCCATTGAGGATGATTATATTACACTGAAAGTTGGCAAAGACGGAGAAATTATTAAATTAAAGAATGATTTGGTTTATATATTTGCAGGAGGCGAAATGCCAACACAATTTTTGGAAAAAGCAGGTATAAGAATTGAAAAAAAATTTGGTGAAACTGTTTTAAAACACTAGATATAAGACAAAAGACATGCTTCGGCAAGCTCAGCAGCCAAGGAAAAAGACAAAAGTCGAAACGAATATTGAAGACAAAAGGAAAAAGACAAAAGGCGAAGCGAAGAGGAAGAAAAAAGACAAAAGTTAAGAAAAGGGAGGAACGATTTCTACTTTATTAATGATAAACGATCATTTTGGTGAGAATATACGGAATTATATTGATAGTATGGTTATCGGTCTTAAAGGTGACTGCACAAATCTCACCTGGTGATTTATCCATTTTCCATTCCTACCTTGAAGGGTTGTCAAATTGCACCAAATGTCATGTTCTTGGGAATAAGGTATCTAACGAAAAATGTTTGATTTGCCACCTTGAAATACAACAAAGAGTAAGCCTTCAGAAAGGTTATCATGCATCGTCTGAGGTAAAAGGAAAAGATTGCACCACCTGCCATAACGATCATCATGGGAAAAACTTTCAGCTTATCCGGTTCGATGTTGAGAAATTTAACCATAATCTTACCGGATACACTTTGTCAGCCCCGCATTCCAAAAAAGAATGTAAAGACTGTCATGATACGAAATTCATTTCCGATCTGAAGATTAAGAACAAGAAATATACTTACTTAGGATTAAATCAGGAATGTCTGACCTGCCATACAGATTATCACCTGAAAACGCTTTCCTCATCTTGTTTAAATTGCCATAATCCTGAATCTTTTAAGCCTGCAACAAAATTTGATCATAACAACGCAAGGTTTCACCTTAAAGGAAAACATTTAAATGTTGAGTGTTTAAAGTGCCATAAGGTTGAAATAAAAGAAGGGAAGAAATTTCAGCAATTCAGGGGGATACAGAATTTCAATTGTGTGAATTGCCATAAAGATCCTCATCAGAACAAGTTTGGGCAGAATTGTAGTCAATGTCATAATGAGGAGTCATTTCTGGTCATTAAAGGAGGTGAAAAATTCGATCATAATAAAACAAATTATAAGCTGGAGGAAAAACATCTTGATGTAAACTGTAAAGCCTGTCATAAATCAAAGTTTACAGATCCTCTAAAGAACAGTCTCTGTACTGATTGTCATACGGACTATCACAAGAACCAGTTTGTAAAAAACGGGATATCGCCTGATTGTTCGAAATGTCATAATGTAAAAGGATTTACTTTATTTTCATATACTATTGAGCAACACAATCTGAGTACTTTCACGCTCCGGGGTGGCCATCTGGCAATACCTTGTTCTGATTGTCATAAAAAACAGAAAGAATGGAGCTTTAAAGCGATTGGAATAAAGTGCATCGATTGTCATGAAGACATACATCAGGGTAATATAGCGACAAAATATTACCCCGAATCAAATTGTAAATCGTGTCATGCTGAAACGCGATGGAGCGAAATTACTTTTGATCATTCACAAACAGACTTTAAACTTTCGGGCGCACATATCAGGCTCGGCTGCAGGGGCTGTCATTTTAGGGAGGACTCTAAAGGGGTTGCACAGCAAAAGTTCACTGGTTTGCAGAATAGCTGCTCAAATTGCCACAGTGATAAACACTACAAACAATTTGAAAAGAACGGGATAACAAATTGCACAGATTGTCATGATTCTGAAAACTGGAAAGCTTCCAAATTCAATCATAATAATACAGCATTTAAACTTACGGGGAAGCATATTAATGTTCCCTGTGAAAAATGTCATAAACCACAACAAGATGGATTAAATTTTTACGTTAAGTATAAACTGAATGACTTCAAATGCGAATCCTGTCACTCCTGATATTTTGTTTTACGGTAATCTTCCTGAATAAGCAAACCGATTCACCTCACGGAGCCGGTTTTAAGGTTAGCTGCAAGAGTTGTCATAGCCCAAAAGGATGGCAGCTTGATAAAAGCGTTTACTCTTTTAATCACAACAAAACCGATATGCCTCTCGTTGGACAGCATTCTGTGATCGATTGCAGGCAGTGTCATGTGACCCTCATTTTTAAAGATGCAAAAACCGAATGTAACCAATGTCATACTGATATACATCAATCGATGGTTGGGCCTGATTGTTCCCGTTGTCACACTCCTGTCTCATGGCTTGTAAATAATGTTAATGAAATTCATCAGAGGAGTCGTTTCCCGCTTCTTGGCGCCCACAGAACAGCCGATTGCATACAATGCCATAAATCTGAGGCTCTTACACGTTTTGATGTGAACGGAGTAAATTGTATCGACTGCCACCGTGATAAATATATGGCTACAACGAGCCCAAACCATATTCAGTCGGGAATTTCAGAAGATTGTTCTTCATGCCACCAGATGACTTCATTTCAGTGGACGGGCGCAGGTTTTGATCATAGTCTTTTCCCGTTGACACAAGGACACTCAACGGTTAAATGTGCTGATTGCCATACTTCGGGAAATCTTACGAGTGTAAGCCCTTTATGCTATTCATGTCATCAGAAGGATTTTCTTGCAACCAATAGCCCCAATCATAGTGTTTCACAAATTCAAACAACTTGTCAGGATTGTCATACTCTGGCTGCCGGCTGGAAACCAGTAACATTCGATCATACTTCTTTCCCGCTTAAACTCGGACATGCTGTACCAACCTGTATTGATTGCCATACCGGGGGAAACTATACATCGACTCCTGCTGATTGCTATTCATGCCACCAAAAGAATTACTCTGCAACTACAAATCCCAATCATACCACGGCCGGTATTCCTACTGCATGTCTGACTTGTCATACTGTAAACCCGGGCTGGAAACCTGCCAAGTTCAACCACACCACTTTCGCGCTTACTATCGGACATGCTACCCCAACATGTGCCGATTGTCATAAAGGAAACTATACAACGACACCGACAGATTGTTATTCTTGTCACTCAGTGGATTACAATAATTCAAACAATCCAAATCACAGTACTTTAGCCTTTTCTACAGTTTGTACGCAATGTCATACTACTACTCCGGGCTGGAAACCGGCGACGTATGCTCAGCACGATACCCAATTTCCAATTTATTCAGGGAGACATAAAGGAAAATGGTCACTTTGCACGGATTGTCATACAAATACTGCTAATTACGCCCAGTTTAGTTGCGCTTCCTGTCATAGTGGTGAACATAGAGGGAGTAATTATACCCCCGCTCAATGTTTGAATTGTCATCCAAAAGGTTAAACAAAATAAGGCTTCCTGATGAGATATGTATTTTTTGTTTCTTGTATAATTGTTTTAAGTGCCGGATTGAAAGGACAGTCACTTACTGAGAATTTAAATGGAAAGGTTTCGTTTATCAGTTCCCAGAACGTGTATGTGAAGTTCACATCTACAGCAGGAATTTCGGCAGGAGATACTCTTTATAAAATGTCGGAGGGGAAACATATCCCCGTTTTAAAAGTAATTAATTCATCATCAACTTCCTGTGTTTGCACAACCATTTCTTCGGCAATTTTCTCCGTTGCCGATCAGATAATTGCCATAAAAAGAAATGAAAATTTCAAACCTAAAGAGAAGGCGACTGAAAAGGTTGCAAAAGCGAGCGTAGTAAAAAAAGATGCTGATGTATTTGAAAAAAAGCAACCCTCTGCAGATGGCCTTAAACAAAAAATCAATGGTAGTTTATCTGCTTTTTCCTATTCCAATTTTTCAAATACTCCTGCAATTAATTCTACCCGGTTCAGATACAACTTTTCGCTTGATGCCCGGAACATCGGAAACTCAAAATTTTCAATTGAGAGTTATGTCTCCTTCAATCATAAACTCGGTGAATGGAGTGTGGTGAAGAGCAATGTTTTTAACGCCCTTAAAATTTATAATCTATCTGTTAAATACGACTTGAATAAAAGTACTCACATTAGTCTGGGACGTAAGATAAATCAGAGAATAGCGAGTATAGGGGCTATGGATGGTTTACAGGTTGAAAAATCGATAAATAAATTTACCATTGGAGCATTAGTAGGTTCAAGACCCGACTTTGAAAACTATGGTTTCGATATTAAACTTTTTCAATATGGAGCCTATCTGGCATTAAATACTACATCAGGTAATAACTATAGTGAAAGTTCAATTGCAATCATGCAGCAGACAAATAACCGGAAAACAGACAGGAGGTTTCTTTATTTTCAACATTCCAATTCACTCATCAAAAACATTTACTTTTTCAGCACATTCGAAGTTGATCTATTCAAATTGAAGAGTGATACCCTGAATTCCAATCTGCCTCAAAACATTTTTAATCTTACAGGATTATATTTATCCCTAAGGTATAAAATGACTAAAAATCTCACAATTACAGGCTCCTACGATTCAAGGAAAAACGTGATATATTATGAGACATTCAAGACTTTTATTGACCGGATTTTGGAATCAGAAATGAGGCAAAGCTTCAGATTACAATCTGATTATCGTATAACAAGCAAACTTACATTTGGATTACAGTCGGGTTATCGGTTTTTAAAATCTGACCCTCATCCCTCAAAAAACGTGTATGGCTATTTAAATTACTATCAGATTCCGGGAATAAATATCTCGGTTAACCTCTCTGGTACTTATCTGGTATCAAACTATCTGAACAGCAAAATACTTGGAGTAAGCATTTCCCGGGATTTTTTCAAGGGAAAATTTTACACCGGAATTGGTTACCGGTATGTTGATTACAGTTATAATGAAAGTCTTCTTAAAACAATTCAGAATATAGGAGAGATGAACGTAACATGGCAATTTGCCGGGAAAATGTCACTTTCTCTGAATTATGAGGGAACTTTTGAGAAACCGGACATATATAACAGATTCTACCTGCAAATCAGAAAAAGATTTTAGAGGGTCTGAAAAATTCATTTCTCAAAACAATTATCTGCCTTATCATTTGAAGGGAGATGCATTCATTTTAGATTTTGGGTTTAACACTATTTTTTGTAAGTGATACTCTGACAGTCCTTTAGAGTATTTGAGCTTTTTTTTGTAGGGTTTCCCCTACAAAAAAATCAGTCTTTCACCTACATGATTATTAGCAAAACCCTTACATGATATCTTGTTGGAAAGTAATACTTTTATGCAGTAGAAATAATAAAACTGAAACGAGGGTTCCTTTTAGCCGGGAATAAAGCTAAAAACAGAAGGATTGATTCAAATGTAATTGGTTATTTAATATTTGTTGAACGAAACAGGATTTAGGTTTTTTTTAGGTTAGTTTTGGGGTTATTTATAGTGGAGTTGATTTTCAGCTCCACTATATTTTTTTATTTTCATTTCTGACTTTTCGGGGCCGACCAAGATTGTTCTTGTTGATTATTGGTTATTTTTGCAGGCTATTTAACAGGCAGGGATAGTTATTTCAATTCCCTGCCAGATATTCTTTTGCATGATTACAGTATCAAATCTTAGTATTCAGTTTGGAAAACGTATCTTATTTCAGGATGTTAACCTGGTTTTTACTCCGGGTAACTGTTATGGCATAATAGGAGCCAATGGCGCCGGAAAATCTACATTTCTGAAGATGCTCTATGGCGAGGTGGACTACCGGAGCGGATCGGTTTCATTCGGACAGGGAGAACGGTTGTCAGTTCTTAAACAGGATCATTTTGAATTTGATGAATGTATCGTCCTTGACACTGTTATGATGGGGCATGCCAGACTGTGGAGCAACATGAAAGAAAAGGAGAGTCTTTATTCCAAGTCTGATTTCTCAGATAAAGATGGGATAAGGGCATCAGAACTGGAAGAAAAATTTGCCGAAATGGATGGTTGGAATGCCGGGAGCAATGCCGCCATTTTGCTGAGTGGTTTGGGAATAAAAGAGGAGCGCCACCAAAAACTGTTAAAGGAGCTTACCGGAAAAGAAAAGGTGAAAGTTCTGCTGGCTCAGGCCCTGTTCGGGAAACCCGATAATCTTTTACTGGATGAACCTACCAACGACCTTGACCTTGAAACGGTAAACTGGCTTGAGAATTACCTCTCTGAATTTGAAAACACGGTGCTTGTAGTATCGCACGATCGCCATTTCCTCGATTCGATATGTACACACATCATAGATATTGATTTTAGCAGGGTACAACAATTCTCCGGTAACTACAGTTTCTGGTACGAATCGAGTCAGTTGGCCCTTAGGCAGCAGCTTTCACAGAATAAAAAAGCAGAGGAAAAGAAAAAAGAACTGCTCGAATTCATAGCCCGCTTCAGGGCTAATGTAAAAAAATCAAAGCAGACTACCAGCAGGAAAAAAATGATTGAGAAGCTTAATATTGAAGAAATAAAAGCATCAACCCGCAAGTATCCCGGAATTATTTTCACACCGGGACGTGAACCGGGAAATAGTATTCTGACAGTAAAGGGGCTATGCAAAAGTGTCGAGGGAAAAACTTTATTCAAAAACCTTGACTTTACAGTAAACAAAAATGACAAAATAGCTTTTCTGTCAAGGGACTCCCGCGCCATGACCGTTCTTTTTGAAATCCTGAAAGGACATGAAAAGCCCGATCACGGATCATTCGAATGGGGACAAACCATTGTTAAAGCCTATCTTCCGCTGGAAAATGAAAAGTTTTTCGAAAAGGATATCACACTGATTGACTGGCTATCCCGTTATTCTGACGATACCAGCGAATTGTACCTGAGAGGCTTTCTCGGGAAAATGCTTTTTTCGGGAGAGGATATCTATAAGAAAGTGAATATTCTTTCGGGCGGGGAGAAGGTACGGTGCATGATAGCCCGAATGATGATAAGAAATGCTAATGTTATGCTTTTGGATACCCCTACGAACCACCTCGACCTCGAGTCGATCCAGGCGTTTAATAATACCCTTATCAGGTTTAAAGGAAATATCCTGATGTCATCTCACGACCATGAGTTTATTCAAACCGTATGCAACCGGGTAATAGAAATTGCTCCCAAAGGAATGGTTGACAAACAGATGCAGTACGATGATTATATATCGGACGAAAAGCTGATAGAAAAGAGAAATAGTCTGTATTGATCAGTTGTTATTATTTGTGCCGGTAATGAATAGTAAATAGGGTTTCAGGGTTATGATGAAAAGTTTACTTGAGGATTTTTACTTTAAATAATAGTGACATTTCTTAAACAGACAAATATCAACAAATATAATATGTACCATACAAGCTAAATATCAGCCATAATAAAAATGTTTCTTTTTTCATTTTGGTTTTTTATTATTAAATTCACCTGATCAAAAAGTTGCATTTGTGCCTTGAATTAAGCATATTAAAATTAATTGTGCTCTCAATAAAGTAATATAATGATTTACAATATGGCGCTTATTGACAGACGTAACTTTCTAAAGAAGATCTCTATTTCAGGAGCTGCTTGTTTTATTGGCGCTCTGACAATCCCGGAATACATTACCGGGTTTCTGGGGAATGAAAAAACCTTGAAGAAAAATGTAAAAAGACCAATTTGCAGAGTAAAGAAGGAAGTCTATATTGCTTCTCCTCTACCTCAGGTGGCTTCTAATGTAAGTATGGAATACATTGGAAGGGGATTGTGTCGGGAAGAAATACGTTCATCCCAGCGGTCGAGCGACTGGGGCGATAGTGAGAAAAGACGAAGATCAGAAGACAATGGGCGCACCTGGTCTGAATGGGTTCCTGTGCTAAAAGAGACACTTGTTGAAGGACAATTAACTCAGGAGGGAGGGCCCAGTCAGAGAGGAACAGGTCCCATAGATCCAATATCTGGCCGGCTTATCAAACCTGTCTTTCAAAGGATATTAAAAGGAGATCCTGTAATTGCCTTAAGTGAATTATGGAAAGGGAACCGTCTATTCTGCGATCATGGGTTTTATCAACTTTCTGCCGATGATGGGAAAACATGGGGTGAAGCTCATCAGCTGAAATATGAGGAAGGACCTGACTTTGATTCGGGTAATTGGGGCAATGAAGCTTTTTACAGATCCAATGAAATGTATATTGGAAGGGCAATTACTTTGAAGAACGGAACAGTTGCCATCAGCGCTTCAGTTCCGATCCTTTACAGGGATGAAGAGGATGAGAAATATCCTTCTGTTTTTCCAAATACATATAGGGAAGGTTGTGTATCAGGAGCTATATGCTTCATTGGGAAATGGAATGTAAAAGCCGAAGACTACGACTGGAAAGAATCAAATCGGATTTTTCTTCCAAGAAAAATTTCATCAAGGGGATTGGTTGAACTTGACCTGTCAGAACTGAAGAACGGCAATCTGCTCCTAATTATGCGAGGTTCCAATGCAGGACTTGATATCGTTCAATCGCCGGGAAGAAAATGGTTTTCTGTCTCCCGCGATGGAGGTCTTACCTGGGATAATGTAAAAGAGATGCGCTATGACACAGGCGAACAATTCTATTCACCTGCTTCAGTTTCCGCTACAATACGAAGTAACAAAACAGGAAAGCTCTATTGGGTAGGAAATATTACTGAGGTACCTGCTGTAGCCAATTCTCCACGATTTCCCCTTGTGATTGTTGAAATTGATGAAAAGGGGCCCTCTTTCATAAAGGATACCCTTACTGTAATTGATGATCGTAACCCTGAAAAAGACTCCGAACACCTGCAACTTTCCAACTTTTCACTTCTGGAAGATCGTGAAACACATAATATGGAAATCTATCTTACCAGGCTCGGTGAGCATGGTGGAGGAAATGATATCTGGACTGCAGATGCTTATAAATATACTCTGATATTCTAGTTGTACGAATATAAGTACATCTTTAAATTTCTTTCCTCCTTTAATAAACTCCGTACGATTCATTTCAATCAGATGCCGATGATCTGACAGTTTCCATCATCCAAAACTTGATGATGATGAAACCATTGATTACCCTAAATTAGTAAAAGATTCTAAGGCTTCACATGATGATTGGTGTTACGATTTGACAGATGAACGAAAGGCTGGAGTTGAACGTGGATTACGAGATGTAGATGCCGATAAAGTTACGCTACATTCAGCCATGACGTTACATTCGAGAATCCATTGTTTAAGCTAAATTTCAATCCGTTTATTATCAATGGAAATACGGGCATAAATGGGAACCTCGTTCAGTTCTCATTTTTTTTGTTTTAGGCATGAGTCCCTGATATTTCTTCAATGTTCAGCTATTGGACTATTAGGTTTTTTCTTCTATCTCAGGTAATCACTTACCTCTTTCGAAATGCCCTTTTTTATTTTGTCGGGGTGGCAGGATTATTGGCTCACTTCGTTCGCTAATGATCCTGAGGGGGTGTTTCCAAAAGAAAAAGCCTGCTATTCGCTTCTCTCATTTCGGGTTTCGTTTTTCCAATTGCTTTTGCCAGCAAGCTGTCAACACATTGAAAAAACAAAACCCGGCACTTTCGTGCCAGGCTTTTTCTTGTGTCGGGGTGGCAGGATTATTGGCTCACTTCGTTCGCTAATGATCCTGAGGGGGTGTTTCCAAAAGAAAAAGCCTGCTATTCGCTTCTCTCATTTCGGGTTTCGTTTTTCCAATTGCTTTTGCCAGCAAGCTGTCAACACATTGAAAAAACAAAACCCGGCACTTTCGTGCCAGGCTTTTTCTTGTGTCGGGGTGGCAGGATTACCCACGGCTTAATTCAATCAATTCATAACACCCTGAAAAAATAAGGGAACACCGTTATAAACTTAATGAATTAAGCAACTTACAAGCAAAGGACAAAATTAACTGTTAATAAATAGTATTAAAAGAGATTAAAGAATTGTAGGGAAAATGTAGGGAAAGTCATATTGAATTAATAAATTTGTATCAAATATTATTGATATGGCAAAGATTCATTTTTTCACCCGCACGATTACCAAAGATAAAAATGCACTGGTTCCGATCTATGTTAGGCTGCAATCTGGCCGTAAAATTGACCTTGTTTGTAAGGCAGATATTTTGATAAAACCTGATAACTGGAGCAACGAAACGCAACAAGCCAGACAAAGAGCTGATGTTTTCAGATCTAAAACAGGTGAATCAGAGAAGACAGGCAGGCAAAACTTCAATGATAAGATTACAGGATTGAGGGCTGCCATTGAATCTGAACTCATGCAGGCACACCAGGCAGATATAACTTCTGAATGGCTTAAAACTATCATTGATAAGCACTGGAACCCGGATAAATATAAAATAACCCTCGTCAGCTTTATTCAATTCTTTATTGATAAGTCAGAAACAAAGCCAAACCCCAAAACAGGCCGGCCAGTCTGTTATAAGATGAGGCGGGAATATGAAGTTACTTTTAGTTACCTGAAGAAATACGCAACCAAAACAGGGAAAGTAATTGACTTTAAAAATATTGATCTTGACTTTTACGACGGCTTTACTCAATATCTTCAGGGTGAAAAATTAGCAGTCAATACCATTGGTAAGAAAATCCAGACTTTAAAAATATTCCTTAATGCTGCCAAAGATGAAAATAAAAACAGTTACGAAGGATATAAAAGCAAAAAGTTTGTAGCAATGACAGAAGATTCAGAAACAATTTATCTGAATGAATCAGAGCTTACAAAGTTATATAAACATGATTTTAGCGAAAATCCGGCCTTTGAACGTGTACGGGATTTATTTATTGTCGGTTGCTGGACTGGTTGCCGGTTCTCTGATATTGCACAGATAACCCCTGAGAACGTCTCAGGCGGTTTTATTCACCTGAAGCAGTATAAGACAGGGCAAAGGGTTGTCATTCCATTGCACCCGGTTGTAACTGCCATATTAAACAAGTATAATGGCAGACTGCCTGAAGCAATCAGTAACCAGAAATTTAATAAAGCTTTAAAAGATATTGCACGACTGGCCGGAATAAATGAAAAAACTCACAAAGCAATTACAAAAGGAGGGGTGAAAGTAAGCACAGCATATAAAAAATATAAACTTGTTTGCACTCATACGGCTCGGAGATCCTTTGCAACTAATCTGTATAAAAGTGATTTTCCTTCTTTGTCAATTATGGCCATAACCGGCCACAAAACAGAAGAAAGTTTTTTAAAGTATATCAAAGTCACCCCGGATGAACACGCAAAAAAATTGCAGCTTCACTGGAATAACCGTCATTTAAAAGTTGTATAATATGAATGATAATTCAATTAAAGACAGACTTGCAACGGAGGTTGTAAATGCCAAAAATAGACTTTCAATAGTCAGGATATTGCGAGAACATGAACTATCTAAAACCTTTCCTGAGGGGAGGTCTGCTTATTTCAAAAAAAGAATTTTTGAGATTAAAATGGAAATGACAAAATATCAAATATCAGATAACTGGATTTCAAACGGATGTATTGATATTATGCATAAGGATGGGTTTTGGATCGAGGAAGTCATCAAAGTGAACTTAAAAGACAAGCCGGAAGGTGAAGTCTGGCAGGAAGTTCAATTATTTCTTAAACAATATTTTCTCTTAATTGAATATGAGAAGATTGTTAAGGAAAGCGAATCTGAGAAGAAAACAGAAACAAAGAAGGTTGATAGATTACCCAAAAATGAAAATATAAACTTGCGCCGTCCTGTGGCATTCTGTATATGCTTACTTTATAAGGCTGGGAAATACGATATTTCGACCATGACAAAGAAAAGACTTGAAAAATATGTAGGTAACAATTTCAAAGAAGTATCAGCGCAAAAAGTTGTTAATACTTTATTAGGTTATGGCCTAAGTAACAAAAAAGAACAGGCGACATTTATATATGATTCAAATATTAATAATAGTTGGTGGGAGTTTATGGAAGAAAGTTTTGATACTATGATTAAAAGTTTTCCAGATGATTATAATAAGGCTTTAAAGATGTTTGAAAAATTCAAATAGATTAACAGTTACCCTTTTGGTTACGGGTACCCATAATGGTACCCGTTTTTTTGTGCCTTAAATTCGCATTGTTTTAGTAAAGAAATAAGGCAATGAATATTTCAGAAATTCTTAAAAACAATCCAGAATTAGCAGAAAACCTGACTATTAAAGTCAATGCTTCTGATCTAAAAGAGTTTGCGGAACTCTGTTTAAATAGAGGAAAGCAAGAGAAGCCCGAACCAACAAACTCGGAGGAATACTTAACGCCTCAACAGTTAGCCGATGCGTTGCAAGTGTCACTGGTTACATTATGGAGCTGGGATAAAAAAGGGATAACCAGACCTTTGAGAATCGGAAATGCAAAGCGATACAGAAGGTCAGACCTTGAAAAAATCTTGTGCAATACGTGATCTATTAATTTGGTCAAATGATTGACTATATTAAAATAAATGGCCTTAAAGTTGGATTGAGTATTCAGGAGCTACTTGATTTTGATATTAAAGTCAACGAAAAGACAGGAGAACAATATCAGGACAAAAATAAAACTGCAATATTTAAGAACCTTTTATTTATCATAACTCCAAGCGGTTTTGTCAAGGTGAAAGGATCAATTCACAAATTTGCCAACAATGGCGAATATAATAACGACCGATTTACTTATAAAAGATTCATTGAGGTTGTTGAGGCACTGAAAGAATTTATTTCTCCTTATGATATTATTAATAGTATTGAATTTGGCGTTAATCTTCTCACTCCCTTCGATCCTTCAATCTTCATAAACAATTTATTGGCATCAGGTAAAAGGAATATTAAGAAGGATATTAAACCCGGTTGTTGTTTCGCTGAGGCGCAATACAACCAATATGCAATAAAAATCTATAATAAAGGATTACAACAACCAACAGGAGCAAATATATTGAGAATAGAGTTGAAGTACTTTAAAATGGAGAACCTCTTTAAAAATGGCCTTAAATGGTCTGAGTTGAGTAATCCTGATACATGGGTATATCTGGGAACCATATTACAGAAGAAATTCTCCGACGTGGTTTATTATGATCCTGCAATTAAATTAAATGAGATACCGGAACCATATAAAACCATAATCAAAACAGGTCATAATCCTATATTCTGGGAGAATCTTTCAGACCCGCACGCATCCCGGATAAGAAAACAATATCAGGAATTGATTTCAAAGTATGGGAGAACCTTTAAAGATATGGACAAATTAATATCTGATGAAATAGAATGTTTGGTTAATTCTGACCACTTTTTAAATAGTATTGAAAACAAGCCTCTGGTTAATTCTGACCTGTCACTATACTGTCAGATTTCACCAACGGTATTAAATAGCACTATTTGTAAGGTCACCGGAATAGATATTTCATGTCAGAAACCAGTGTCAAAGTTTTTATATATAACAGGGATCAGGTTTTTATATGAAAATGACCGTTTGCTATTTGAGAAACTAAAATCAGGTCGGTTATCAAAGAAATGGGAAACGGAATCCTTGGAGGTTCAATTTAGGGAAATTGCTCACAGTATAAGGAATGAATTTTATAATCCAAAACATAATGCTATCAATGGAATAAAGAGATTAAATGAGAACCCTGTATTATTTGACATTTACCCTTTGTTAAGTCAAAATAAGCGGGTTCTGGCAGGTATATAATAACCCTGTTAAAAACAGAAAACAAACAGATAAAAGTTAAAAATATGGCAAAGTTTAAACAAGGTCAATCCGGGAACCCGAACGGAAGAAAAAAGGGTGCAATAAATAAAGTGGCAAAACCCGTTAAAGAGCAACTATCTAACTTTCTTAATGAGAAGTTATCAGAGTTACCAGCAATATGGAATAAACTAACTCCAAGGGATAGGGCTGGATTTATAAAAGATATGATCCCTTATTTCATTCCAAGAATGCAAAGCATTGAGGCATATTTGGAATATGACAAACTAACTGATGAAGGATTAAAGCAAATTGTAACTGATATATTAAATAATATAGAAAATGATACAACTAACTAAGGCAACAAAAATAAAGTTGC
>JBAXXU010000103.1:0-15507 GCA_037127735.1 Bacteroidota bacterium | reverse complement strand
AGAATTCATGTTCACTTCTTAATTCAACATTCGTTTGTTCAATTGTTCTTACTTCTGAAAGAAACCCCATGGAAACCAAGGGGCTTTTTTTTAAAATGAATTATGAACGAAGAACAAACGATCAGCGAAATCAGAATTCATGTTCACTTCTTAATTCAACATTCGTTTGTTCAATTGTTCTTACTTCAAAAAGAACCCTACCCCTGAAAACCAGAGGGTTCTTTGGTTTTCAGAAATATCAAAAAAAGGAGGAACATTCTCAGAATATTCCTCCTTCATATCGTTATAAATTCTACTAATAGAATTTATACCTTTTATCCAAAATATTAGCGCCCTTGCGGAGAGCTTCATATGCCTCATAGGTGCCTCTCATACGAAAGGTCGTTTTTAGCCTGCCCTGTATAGTTTTGAGCTCCTCCCCCTGAGTTGTTGTTACATTATTGGCAGCAAGCATAAAAACACCATTGGTACCTTTAACCGGCCCCGCAACTATTCCCTGTTTTGTAACCGAAGCAGCGGCAATCAATGCCGGTTCTGTGCCGGCGCCCTGCACTGTGTATGACCTGAAATTTATCTGGGTAGCCTCTTGTACAGTGAGCCCCATCGTTCGGGCAATATCATCAATAGTTTTTCCTGTACCATTATTCTTAATAAATTCTGCTGAAATAATATCTGCTTTCTTATCTTTTACAAGAGCGAACCTGATATCGTTTTCAACATCCTTTACAGAAGCAATTCCATCCTCCTGAGCCTTTGTACAGTAGCCAACTACATACTTATCTCCAATTTCAAAAACTGCCTGCTGACTGTTATCGAGAACAATTTTACCTTTTTCTGCCTGGAATAAAGACATAATCAATGACCTTGGATTATCAAGCCCGGGCAGAGTTTTTTGCTGTGGAGCAATATCATTGGCAACTCTTTTGTTCAATCCCTTTTCGCCAATTGACTTTGTAAATTTTTCATACGTATCGTTTGTTCCTGCGAATTCGCTTGCCTCTCTATATGCCTTCTGGTTCGTTATTGAACCTGCAAGGATTTTTCTGTCAACAAACCCAATATTATATTTCCTCGTATTTTTTGATTGTGCAAGTATTTCTATAATATGAATACCAAAGGTTGTTTCAGCTTTAATGATATCACCTTTTTTACCTGAGAAACAGGCATTATTAAAAGGAACAACCATTTTGCCTTCCGGAAACCAACCAAGGTCGCCACCAATCTGTTTTGAACCCTGATCATCGGAATTCGCCATAGCAAGAACTTCGAACGGAATTCCCGATCTAATCAACTTAATTAGACTGTCAGCCTGTCGTTTCACAACTTCTAAAGATCTGCTCTGGTTTGGAGATAAAAGTATGTGACGGGCGTGGATAGAATCAGGTCTGTCTTCAACAGCAAGTAATCTAACCAATTTATATGACCCATCCTCAATATATGGTCCGAAAGTATTAGTAAGATCCTCTTTCTTTACATAATCCTTCAGATTCTCGGCAACAATGCTTAATGGAACAAAAAAGCCAACATGTCTTGAGTCAGCGGTGCGATTAATAAATTGAACAGGATCAGGATCTGCATTAAAATCTTCTTTGGCTTTGTTTATCCATAGTTCTGTCTGTTTTATATCATCCTCAGATGGAATGACATCAAATGTAACATACTCGATATCCCTTAATGCAGTTCTCTTAAAAGTTTTCTTATGCTTCGAATAATAAGACTGAATTTCACTTTCAGAGATAGTGACAGAAGAATCGGATAATGAAGCATAGTTTTTAAGGATGTAGCTGAAATCAACGGTATTGCCGGCAAGATTTTTATCAAATTCTGCCTGTTTTGAAGTAACAAATAATCCCTTAGAGACAAGATTATTATATTTGGTATTCATCCTGTCGTTTACTATCTCATTTTCGAAAAACAACCAGTATTTTTTTGCTGTTTCATCAACTTCTGTCTGTTTCAGGAAGTTAACAAGAAATGATTTGTTAAAAGTTCCGGTCTTCTGATCGGTAAATAATTGCTGAACTATCTGATGTGGATTGTTTCCGAGAACCAGCTCGTCAACCTCTTCATTACTGACTCCTACTCCGAGCTTTTTGTACTGAGAATCAAGAATTTTTTCTCTTACCATCTGCTGCCAGGTCTGCTCCCTTAATGTCTCATTGGTTGCTTCATCAATATTTGATCTTCCTGATAATTTATAGATCTCTAACAGATTCTGTAACCTTAAATCATAATCCTGATATGAAATATATTCTCCACTGATCTGGCCTATCTCGTAATATTTTTTTTGCTTCATCCTCTGGCCCCTTCCTCCTCCGAAGAAATCACTAACTACAAACAGGAAAAGTGAAAGACCAATAACTCCTGCAACTAATACTCCGGCTTTCTCACGTAAAAATTGAAGTGCTGACATGTAATATGTTCTTTAATAATTAATAGAAATATACCTTTTTTAATACAGGCGACAAATATAATAAATTTTCATTAATACTCTGACTTGATATTAAATTGTTGATGGTTATGTAATCAACAGTAACAGAGTGTATTAGAAAACCGGATAAGATTACTGCCATTGCCGGGGGATTCTGTTAACCATTTCTCTGAGGCTAATCCCGGGGGTTAGATAACAGGGAGCCATTATATTTCAAATATGCCAGGAATGAGAGCGCTGTCAGAAGGATTACAGCGATATAGACAAAAGAAGGAACCGGGACAGGATCTCCTGATGCGTATGAATGCATACCGGATAAATAATAGTTCACTCCAAAATAGGTCATCAGAACCGATGAGAAGGCAAAAAGAGATATCAGGTTAAATGTGAAGATATCTTTCATTCCGGGAATTGTGCGGCTATGTATTACAATACTATAGATTATTATCGTAATAAGCGACCATGTCTCCTTCGGATCCCATCCCCAGTAACGGCCCCACGATTCATTTGCCCATACTGCTCCAAGGAAGGTTCCTATTGTAAGAAAGTATAGTCCAAGTGTAAGTGTTTTATAATTAATGACTGTAAGTTCATCAATGGTACCTGCAATTCTCTCTCTGTTTTTATTGTTCGACAGAGCAAGCAGAATCATTGTGATTAGTCCAAGTATTGCCCCAAGTCCAAGGAAACCATAGCTGCCTGTAATAACCGATACGTGCAGTGTAAGCCAATATGACTTAAGAACAGGTACGAGGTTGGTTATCTCAGGGTCCATGAAGCTGAGATGGGCAACCATCAGTGTCATTGAGGCAAGGACAGCTGTTGCTGACAGGGCAAAAGCCGATTTACGGCTGAAAATAAATCCTGCCAGGATTGTTACCCATGAAATGAAGATCATTGATTCATAGCCATTGCTCATTGGCGAGCGACCGGCGATATACCATCTCAGACCAAGTCCAAGAGTATGAAACAGGAACCCTGAAAAGAGCAACCAGCTTAGAATTTGTACAAATAAAGTAGTCTCTTTTCTACCCCTGATCACCATGGTAATCAGCCATATAAGCATAATCAGCCCAACGGTTGCATAAAACGGGAAGAGCCTTTCAAAAATGGTTAATTTATAATATAACAGTTCAGCTTTAATTTTTGATTCTGAGGGAAGATCATATTCTGCAAATCTTTTCTGATAAGCGCTTACTGACGTTTCAACCTGCCGTATAGCTGCAATATTATTGGTTTGAACTGCATTGGTAATAGCAGGAATTATATTATTCAGATAAAGTGAATCTTCTTTATTAACAGCCTTTTGGAGAGCTTCAAGCGATGATCCCCAGATATGTGTTCCGTCCTTCAGAGGAAATAATTTCAGGAAATCTCCTTTAAAAATCATATAGACGATATTCATCCGTTCGTCGATTTTCATCACTTCCTTATCCATTTTATTTCTCTCACCGGGAGCTTTCGAATAAGCAGCATTTACCTCTTCAGTTATTTTATACGATCCATTACCAACCATATTGACAAGGTCGGAAAATGCGGCATATTTCCCCCTGATACCAAGTTTGTCACTGATATCTTTATTTGAAACCATTATTAAAGGAACATCTTTCCAGTTTTCAAAATCGAGATACAGACCAAGGAAGACCTGCATTGAATTGAGCCCTTCAAAATGGTTTTCCCTGGTCACTTTCCTGAGAATGTCGTTACTCAATGTGAAGAGGGGTTTTGTCCTTCCCTTCTGATCCTGTACAAGCACTTTACCAAACTCCTCAGATACGGCCTTATCCGGAATCAGTTTCTGGCCATTTGCACTTGTAAGTCCTGAAAAAAACAGAATCAGAATAATCAAAGGCAGAGATTTCCTTATGGTTGATTGCCAATATCCGGCGTTAATATTACGAAATATGGTGTTCTTACTTAAAAGCGATAATATAATAAATAAGAAAAGAAGTACATATCCCGTATAGGTAACAAGCATACCTGCCATGTCGTGATTAACAGAAAGGATTGTACCTTTTTCATCCTGGTCGTATGATGACTGGTAGAACCGGTATCCTTTATATTTGAGAATATTATTCATAAAGATCATGAAAGGTTTCTCAATATTTCCAACCTTGTCGAGAAGAATAACATCACTTTTATAACCCGAAGGGCTGGCTGAACCAGGGTATCTTTCAAGAACAAAATCATTCAGTTTAATGCTGAAAGGAAGAGTGGTGCTCATTGATCCATAACTTATTTCAACTGTTTTTCCATCTATGGTACAGGATCCGGAGGCAACCTTTTCTGTGTCCCTGTCCCACACATAGATTGTTTCTGATTCATTTCCTATAAAAAGATGAAATATGAAAGCATTTTGCCCGGTATTCTGTTCCCCGGGGTTAACAGCTACTGCTTTAAGGCCACCTTCATTTGCCATCGTTTCAGACGCATTTGGGATGATCTTTGCCAGAACAAGTTCATAATTATTATCGCTAATTTTCAGAGTTTTATTATAATTATCGGCTGATACAGAGGTCATTGAATATTTTTTCGAGTTACTGTCAATAATTTTTCCGTTGGCATCCTTGATGGTATATCCGATATATTTTTCATTTGATAAACAGGTGTTTTGTTCTTCCCCTTCACGTATATGTATTGCTCCTTCCCATCCGAAATACCGTGTTATACCTGCGCCGGAAATCATAAGAATAAATGAAAGATGAAACAGAAAAACCGGAAGTTTTGACCACTTATAAAGTTTTAAAATAACTAACCGTCCAACAAGGTTCACAGCAAGAAGTAACAATATCAATTCGAACCACTTTGTATTATATACCATGCTATAAGCAGCAGCCGAACCAAAGTCATTTTCGAGGAAGGTGGCTGTTGCCATCGCGATAGCAAATAATGCAAATAGCACACCCATCATTACCGGCGAAAAAAGAAATTTTAAATACTTCATAATATTAAATTTGTTTCATACTTATACTTCCGACTTTTTTCAACCTTTTTCTGATATCTGAACAAGTTTTTCTTTATTCAGTATTTTTATTTTTGACGAATCGGAATAAATCACCCCGGAAACCTCAAATTCTTTTAATATCCTTACAACACATTCCTTGGCCATACTTGTCATTTCACCAAGTTCCTGACGGGAGAGGATCATTTCATACTCGTCATTTTTGAACACGTCATCTGAAAAATATAATAATGCATCGGCAAGCCTGCCCGACATTCTCTTTTGTAACAGGTTGATCATTCGATTATGTGTTTTCAGCGATTTTGAACCTAAATCTTCGAAGAGACTCTCGGCGAATGTTCCGTTAGCTCTCACCAGTTGTTTGAAGATATCGAAACCGATGAAACAGCCATAAACAATGTATTGTAGGTTGGTGATCCCTGCTTTATCATTATCTCACCAGGTTTGAAAGTTGCTTAATACCGGTTCTCATTTATTTGCTGCAATTCACTTTTTGTCAGATGTTGAAAATTTTTCCACCCCCGGTTACAATTTTCACAACTATTTATCAAATTTGTGTCTGACATATTTCCGGTTTTAAGAGGTTCAAAAATAGGTTTTAAATAGCACATCAAAGTACAAAGCTAATAAATATCATTATTAATTGATATTTATCATCCACTAACACTATATGTATCAAATATACGTATTGCAAATAGCATGATAACTGTTAATTATATAACAGAGGTTTTTCCTACATTGCAGGACGAAATTTTAATTAATTGATTTAATATGAAAAACCTAATTAAATTATTATCACTGTTAACATTTACAGGTTTCATTCTTAGCTCCTGTGAAGGTCCTATGGGCATGGCTGGAGTAGATGGCCTGAATGGTCAGGACGGAAAAGATGCAAATGCTTCTTGTATAAAATGCCACAACACAATAAATCAAAATGCTAAAGAAGCTGAGTACTATTTATCAAAGCATTTTATTGGTACTTCCAGCGCAAGAAATGGAAAGTATTGTGCCAGATGTCACACGAGCGAAGGTTTTAAAGAGATTATAAATAAGCCATGGGCTACAGGTATTTTTGTTTCAACAACTAACGATATCCCTAATGCCACAAGAATTTCTTGCGAAACTTGCCACAAGCATGCTTCTTTTGATTTTGCAGACGACACTGTTACTCAAGTTTTGAGAACCACATCGCCTGTTTCTTTGGCTTACAACAATTATTCAAAAACTACTGATTTTGGTAAAATTAATAATTTATGTAATACCTGCCACCAGATTCGCGGTGTTGGAAATGCAAATTCTTCACTTCCATTTTTCCCGTTTGATAATACGAAAGCGGCGACTGATCCTATTCAGTATAAGCAAGGTCAAAGTTTTTCAGTACACGATGGAAACCAGTCAAATCTTTTTAACGGTATCAATGGATATGAATACCCGGGGCAAACCTATACAAGAACCTGGAAACATTCCACCTTTAACTGTACAGATTGCCATATGAATCAATATAATCCAGACGAGGCGACCGGTGGTCACACTCTAAAAGTTAACTTAACTGATCCTGCATGTATGACATGCCATGATCTTGCTTCAACAACAGCAACTACAAATATTTTAATAGATCTTAAAATAAGTGAATTAGGTAACCTGCTTGTTGCCAGAAAAGTTTTCAATGCTGGTTTCAGCGCGGTTAATACTCACGATTACAATGGTCTGCTTTACGATGGGACAACAACAACAGTATATACTTCAATAGCTTCAAATAATATTCCTTCTGCAACCACAGGTTTAGTTGTTTATGGTAATAAATTAACAACCGGGACTGATAATGCTACTGTTGCTGCAACAAGAATAGGCCGTGAGTGGAAATATGGCGAATTAGGCGCTGCTTATAATTACGCTTATATTAAAAGCGAATCACCAACCGGGACTAATTATGGAGTTCATAATCAAACATACGCATTACAGCTTTTGCAAAAATCGATTGATTGGTTAAAAGCAAATTAATCACTTCCATTTAATCGACTGATCTGTAATTTTTGAATTTTCATCAGTTATTCCGGGTAATGATTAGAATCTTACGGTTATATTAAATCCCAGAAGATATTTTCTTTTTAAAAAATCATTAGTATTAAACAGGAAATTTCTCTGGTTGATAATCTGATTATAGTTGGCTAGAAATATCTGGAAAGTATGAGTTGCAGTATTTATTTCCCAGCCTAATGAAACATTTGGTTTTGGTTGAACATAAAGATCTTGTTTTGTAAGTAATTGGTCATATTCCAACAATAGTGAATGAGCTCCGAATAAATTTGCGCGGGCGCCTGCTGAAACACCAAAGTTCATATTCTTATAACCTGTACTATCGGAATATATTGGAACAGAATTGAAATAAAAAACTGATGGAGCTACCTGAACAGAGAACTTCTCACTTAGTTTCCGGGCTACAATAATTTGTGTGAAGTAGGATAATCTGTGGATCTTTTTATAACTGGCAGCAGGTCCGAATTCAACATCTTCGCGTAAATCACCAACGATGTTGCCAAAGTATGAGAGAGAAACAGGCATACTGTTGTCTTCAGTTTGCTGAAATATCAGATACTTCCATTGAATATCCTGGAGTTTATAGTCTTTTGTTGTTCCCATTCCAATCATTAACCTGTCGGTAATACCATAATTAAGACCAATCCGTGTATTGGCAGAGCCAAAAATGCCAAAAAGGTTATGATAGTTTTCAATAACGCTGAACCTGTGGTGTATTTCGAGCTCAAGTCCACCTTTATAAGGCGTTGCGACTGTATGATTATCAATGAGAATAGTAGTTCCAAAAGTAAAACGGACCGGTTGTGATTTTTCAGGTGTTGTAGCTTCTTCCTGTGCGAATAAAGGAGAAAGGAATAGCGATAAAGTTAAAACGATAAAAATCTTTTTCATGTCAATATGTTTTATCAGGTTTGGTTATTTTAATTATTAAGGGCTCCCTGGGTGACCCAGTAGAGGACTTTAAGTTTGTCGGTGGCAGTTGATCTTGAAATATGATCTGAATTAGCGCTTATGTGCAGATAAAGCTTGCTTGACTCTGCCGGAGCAGTAACAAATTCACCTTTTGTAAGCGACAGGTAAGACTTGCCATCCCTTAGGTCAGGCGCCTGAGCGGTACCATGACAAGTAATACAATTGGCATTGAATATAGGCTGAATATCAGTTTTAAAACTCCATGGGGCATTTGGGTCAACAGAAGGTGGAGTAAAAGTATATTTTTCGCATGAAGAAAACCCTTCTACTGCTGCAATCAGAACCAACACAACAAGTATATGTCTGACCTTATTTAATCTCTGATTCATATTTATATTATTGTTAATTTATTCACAAAGATATCTGATTCTAGTGATTAACACCGTTTAAATGTATCAAATTTAGTACTTTTACACTGCTGTTTAGCATATTGAAAATTGATCTATATCACTTTCACCAGTGATAAATATTTTATAACTTATTTAAAAGCATGATAAATATTTTTTAATTATTTTTAGGATCTGTTAGTTAAATTTAATACTAATTTATATGGCCGGCTCAGTAGCAGAACTTTTCGTAATCCTGGCAATTAATCCGGAAAAAGGTCGCATTATCATCAGTAATATTAACTTCAGGTATTCTTTAACCGGGGCATTGTTGATGGAATACCATGAGAGTGGAGAGATAAAAATTGAGAATAAAAGAGTTATTGCTTCATTCAGAAAAAACGGTGATGTGGTTCACGATCTGGTCGCCGAAAAATTCATGAATTCATCCGGGAATTGGCGAATATCATTCTGGATCAGACGCCTGACCAATAAAAACAGATTAATATTCAGGGAGATAATTAATTCACTCGTTAAGGGAAAAATAATAAGAATAGAAGAAAAAAAATTTCTGAATATCATTCCATATAAAAGATACTGGTTTATTGACAATAGTGTCAGGACCAACCTGATAGAAAGCCTCAGATGCATATTGCTATACGGGAAGAAGCCCGGTACAAAAGAAGTTATGCTTCTTGGCCTGATAGAAGCATCAAGGGCATATCCACTGCTTTCACGTGAAAGAGGAGAATCAAAAATATTACGTAAAAAGAATACTGAATTGCTTAAAGGAGATATAATGAGCTCAGAGATCAGCCAGACAATCAAAGAGATTCAGGCAGCAATAATTGCTTCAATAACCGCTGCAAGTGTTGCTGCACATGGTTCTCACTGATCATGAAATATTCTAATTTCAGAATATTTTAAAACAATCAGAATTTATAAATGTTGTCCTCAATAAGTTTATCAGCAATACGCCGCCTGGCATCTTTCACATTCACACAGTCCACTTTTGTAAGGGACTCAATTGCTTTGACAAGTACCTGACATGCCTCTGGTGAAGAGAATGAGCCGATTGCCTCAAGGGCAGATTTCCTTACAATGGATGCCGTATCGAACAGATTTACATCGAGCATATTTTTGTAAAGTGAAACATTACCTTTTAAAGTTGCCATCTTTTCTACTCTTAATGCAAGCGACTCCGATAAATAAGTCTCCATCATCATTTCTGCTATATTATTAAGAACCTCCTGTTCACTTATCAGGTTCTTCTCAAATCGCTTTGATGCTCCATGAATACAAATCAGAATTACCTTCTTGAAGTTTTTTATAATTCGTGTTCTTTTCTGAAAATAGCTTTCATCCGTCGTTTTATTATCGGTGATGTCATTCAAACCTGAATAGAGTTTTTCAGCTTCCCCGAAAAGATCGAACTCTCCCTTCATAGCGCGTTTCATGGCGGTATCAACAACAAGAAGACGATTAATTTCATTTGTTCCTTCGAAAATCCTGTTGATCCGTGAATCGCGATAACCCCTTTCAACAGCCATTTCGGCTGAATAACCCATTCCTCCATGTATCTGAACAGCTTCATCAGCAACAAAATCGAGCATCTCTGAACCTATAACTTTCAGAATTGCTGCCTCGATGGCGTAATGACTTATTGCTTCAATTGAAGCTCTGCCATAGTCGCCACAGTCTGCAGTAAGCTTCTTCATCAGGGTGTCAATATCATTACTTACCCTGTAAACAGCTGATTCTGAAGCAAAAAGACGAATAACCATCTCAGCCATTTTATGTTTCAGTGCACCAAAGGTTGAGATAAACACTCCGAATTGCTTTCTTTCGTTTGCATATTTAACTGAATCGTTGACAGTTTTTTTTGCAGCGCCAATTACATTAGCGCCAAGTTTAAGACGTCCCATGTGAAGAATACTGAGTGCAATTCTGAATCCTTCTCCTCTCTTGCCAAGCAGGTTTTCAACAGGTACTTTAACATCATTGAAATATATCTGTGCTGTTGACGATCCTTTGATCCCCATTTTGTGCTCATCAGGTCCGATAACAACACCGGCGTATTTACTCTCAACGATAAACGCGCTGAGAACCCTGTCAGTATCAATTTTGGCAAAAACTACAAGAGTATCAGCAAAACCTGCATTCGTAATCCACATCTTTTGGCCGTTAAGGATATAGTCCTTCCCGTCTTCGCTTAGTTTTGCATTTGTTTTACCTGAATTTGCATCACTTCCTGCACCAGGCTCAGTAAGACAATAAGCTCCGATAAATTCTCCGGAAGCCAGTTTTGTAACGTATTTTTCACGCTGGTACTTGGTACCATAATACATAATTGGTAAAGTACCGATACCACAATGTGCCATATATGCTACTGAAAATGAATACCCCGCACCGGTTGTTTCGGCAACGAGCATCTGGGTAACAAATGACTGTCCGAACCCACCGAACTCTTCAGGAATTGAGATACCCAATAATCCAAGTTCACCTGCTTTATTCAGCATACTTTTCATAAGTTCCCTGTCACCCTTTTCTACATTTTCGAGGTTTGGATACACTTCTGCCTCAAGAAAATCGCGACAAGTCTGGGCTATCATTCTCTGTTCCTCATTGAATTCCTCAGGGATGAACATATCTTTCGATTCGATTTCATTTACAAGAAATTCACCGCTTTTAAGGGTTTTACTGTTTTTCATTGTAGTTAGATAATTATTTGGATTAATCTATAATTCAAGTGATTGGGCAATAAGTTCGGCAATATCAAGATTTTTTATCTCCTCCTCTTTGTTTTTGTATTTCAGACCATCAGTAAGCATAGTCATGCAGAAAGGACATGCTGTTGCAATAACTTTAGCTTCAGTATTCAGGGCATCTTCGGTTCTCTCAATAAAAATCTCTTTGTCTCCTTTTTCTGCCTCTTTGAACATCTGGGCACCACCTGCGCCACAACATAATGCGAAACTTTTTTTCCTCTGCATCTCGACAAAATTGCCGGTCAGCTTTTTCAGGATGTAACGTGGTTCGTTATAAATGTCATTTGCCCTTCCAAGGTAGCAGGGATCATGATAGGTAATTGTAATATTTTTCAATGAAGCTGAATCTATCTTTAGGTTACCTTCTTCGATATTTCTGTTTAAAAACTGAAGGTAGTTGATTACTTCATATTTACCGCCAAGATCGGGATATTCATTTTTAAATATGTTGAAACAATGCGGGCAGATGGTTATGATCTTCTTTACTTCATACATTTTAAAGATCTCAATAACCTGGAGAGCCTGCATCTGATAAAGCATCTCATTGCCGGCACGGCGGGCAGGATCGCCTGTACATGACTCTTCCTTGCCAAGAACAGCATAGCTCACATTCAGATGAGTGAGTATTTTGGCGAATGCTCTTACAACTTTTTTGTACCTGTCGTCAAAAGCTCCGGCGCAGCCTACCCAGAACAGGTATTCAGGTTTTTCTCCTTTCGCGAAGAGATCGGACATTACAGGGATTTCCAGATCCTTTGTCCAGAGTAACCTATCCTCTGCAGAATACTGCCAGGGAGCGCCATTGTTCTCGATATTATTGAAAACTGCTTTGAGTTCTCCTGGAGCTGAAGCCTCCTCCATAACCAGGTATCTGCGAATATCAATGATCAGTGTCGGATGGTTGATATTGATTGGGCACTCTTTTGCACAAGCGTTGCAGGTTGTGCAAGCCCAGACCTCTTCCTCCGAAATGAAATCTCTTAACAAAGAACGGTTATCATTGAAATCCCTTCCGTTTTTGACCATCAGCGGGCCTTTCTCTTTCATCCTGGCCCTGAGATCCATCATAACCTTTCTGGGGGAGAGTTTCTTCCCGGTAATATTTGCAGGGCATACAGATGTGCAACGTCCGCATTGAGTGCATGACAGTGAGTCGAAATAGTTTTTCCACGAAGTATCTTCTGCATCTTTCACACCAAAACGTTCAAGAGGAGCATCATCAGATGGTGCAGAAAAAGCAGTATCGGGGTTTAGCATAAGCTTCACTTCCCGCGTAATGGAATCCATATTTGGTAGTTTGCCAAGAGGTTCAAGCCTTGAAAGAAAGACATTAGGCACCGACATGAATACATGGAAATGTTTTGAATAGGGAAGATAGTTGGCAAAAACAAAAATCAGGAGAATGTGAGCCCACCAGGAAATATCATACATGAGCCTGAAGCTCTCTGCCTGTCCCCCGGAAAACAATCCTGCAAAAAATGTGCTTATTGGATAGAAACCAACAATATCTTCTTTGATAAGTGACTTGTATTCAACATATCCTGTATTCATTGCAAGAAGTGAAATCATCAGGAGCAGGATAATTGAAAGGGCAATATTTGCATCTATATGAGATATTCTTTTCATCTCGATACCTTCGAATCTTTTAATATGGAAGAAGAGCCGCCGGCTCAGAAAAATAATAATTGATATTGCAACAAGAAGTGCAAAAATATCGCCCGAAGCCATTATAATATTATATACCGGCCCGAGGAATTGTAAAATTTTATCTGTTCCTGTAAGACCATCAATGACCATTTCGATACTGCCGAAAATTATTATACAGAATCCCCAGAAGACAAGTGCATGAGCCATACCTAATAACGGTTTCCGGAAAATCTTAGTCTGACCGAAAGCAACTTGCATCATTATCTTGAATCGCTCTCCAAAATCTCTGACAGGGAACGCAGGTCGTGTGAATTTGAAAAAACTGACTATCCGGTTAATGGTAAAAGAGAAAACACCTATTGTAACAAGCAAGGCCAGAGTAAATATTATCTGTTTGGTCATAATAAATAGTTTGTCTTTCTAATTTTTTTTGCCACGAAGACGCTAAGACGCAAAGGCATATTTTGTATTAACATATCTGCGAATGCCATCTTTAATAAGAGGCACATTAAAATTAATAAGAAATCCCAGTCTCTTACCGGTTAAAATCAAGTGGCTGATAATCTGCGCTTCCCATACAGGATTCACTATATCAACAGCTTTAAGTTCAATTACTACTTTGTTTTCTACTAATAAATCTAGTCTTAATCCCTCCTTAAAAGTAAGTCCATCATAGACTATTGGAATATCCAGTTGTCGTTCAACGTTCAGTCCAAGTTTTCTTAATTCATGACTAAGACAAACTTCATATACTTTCTCGAGTAATCCTGGTCCGAGAGCCTTATGGACAATAAAGGAGGCATTAACAATTTGTTTTCCAATTTTTTCCTCTTCAAATGACAGAAGTTTTTCCATATCTGAATTCTTAGCGCCTTAGCGCCTTCGTGGCAAAAATATTACTTTTTTATCTCTTTTACTGCAGCCACAAGTTTTGGAAGAACCTTCATTGCATCGCCAACGATACCATATTGAGCTGCTTCAAAAATAGGGGCATCTTTATCGGTGTTTATTGCAACAATAAATTTCGATGAACTTATACCTGCCAGATGTTGGGTTGCACCTGAAATTCCGACAGCAATATACAGATTTGGTGCAATGATCTTCCCTGTCTGTCCTGTATGTTCGTCGTGAGGCCTCCAGCCTTCATCAGAAACAGGTCGTGAACAGGCTGTTGCAGCGCCAAGCAATGTGGCGAGTTCCACGAGAGTTGGCCAGTTATCGGGCGACTTCATCCCTCTGCCTCCTGAAACAACTATATCAGCATCGGTGAGAACAATTTTTCCTGCCTGCCTCTGAACGTCTTTAACAACAGTTTTCAGTAATGAACCATCAATTGAAACATTAACATTTTCAACAGATGCATTATTTGCTGTTTCGATCAGATCGAAAGAGTTTTGTGCCAGAGTGATTATTTTAACTTCAGTTTTGATAACTACATGAGCATAAGCATTTCCTGAATATGTTCTTTTATAAACTGTGAAAGGATTCAGATTTAATGGCAGTCTGCTGACCCCTGAACCAATGCCGGCTCTCAACCGTACCGACAATCGCGGAGCAACAGCTTTACCTGTATTATTATTTGAAATTACGATGATAGAGGCGTTTTCTTGTCGTGAAATTTCTGAAACAACACTTGTATAAGCCTGACTGTCGAATGTAATAAGCTGATCATTATAAACATTAATGATCTTATTTGCTCCATAATTACCAAGCTTTTTTAATTCATGCTCTTCTACATTTCCAATTGATACTGCTGTAACATTAGTATTAAGCATTTTGGCAACTCCGGTTGCATAAGAGACCAGTTCAAATGAAAGTTTTTTGAATTTTCCGTCCCAATTCTCGGTATATACTAATACTGACATATCGTATTGATTTACTGTTAATAATTATTGATCAGATTACTTTTGCTTCATTTTGCAAAAGGTCAATCAGTTGTGCAGGGTTATCGGCGTCAATAAATTTACATGCTGCACGGGGAGCCGGTTTTTCAAATTCCACGATTTGGGTTAGTGGTTCAACTGCAACCGGTTCGACAAGTTTAACGGATTTTGACCTGGCCATCATAATACCGCGCATAGCAGCTATACGTGGTTCTTTGGCAATACCTTTCTGAACAATCGCAACAAATGGGAGAGGTACAGTTACCTCCTCTTTTCCACCGTCAATTTCGCGTGTCATAAGAGGCTGGCCATTCACAAATTTAATACCCGAGACTGCTGAAACTGAAGGAACAGACAGAAATTCAGAGATCATCGCGCCAACTGCCGATCCGTTATAATCGCTTGATTCAATACCGCACATAATTATATCAAATTGCTCTTTTTTCGCTACTTCGGCAATCTGTGCAGCAACGAACCATGC
>JBAXXU010000102.1:0-15549 GCA_037127735.1 Bacteroidota bacterium | reverse complement strand
GTTCCTTTTTCTGAACTTTATAGACATTAAACAGGGACGTAAAGACAAGGATCTCACTTGAATTTGAATCGTCCGATACTTTAATTGTTGTGGATTCGGAAGGAGATTCTCTTCTGAAATCATTTCTTTCTTCCATTTCTATCCTCCTTTTCAGACTTTCTGCACTTTGCATTCTTATCGGGTATTGATTAAAACCCAAATGTGGGAATTATTCTTTTTTCTTTCCTATAAATCGTTGTATTTTTTTGCTGTGCCCTCCGACAGGCCATTGAAACATGTCCATTTTATCCCGAAATAGGGTTTCATTTAAAATATCTACCCTGAAATAGTCTCAGGTCGAACAGTTTTAATATTTTTATTCTTTATTGAAAATAGGTGAACATAATATGGAAACTGCCAAAAATCAGGATCTGCAGCTTGCTTTTGATTTTGTTAAACAGACAAATCGCAACATTTTTCTTACAGGAAAAGCCGGTACAGGCAAAACAACGTTCCTGCATGACTTGAAAAAATCATCACCAAAGCGAATGATTGTTGTGGCCCCGACAGGAGTAGCTGCAATAAATGCAGGAGGTGTTACCATACATTCATTTTTTCAATTGCCTTTTCATCCATTCATTCCATCGTTTTACTTATCAGAAAATAGTCCTGGTAATCAGGTTGAACAAAAAGATCCGGCAGGTTATAAAATGAGCCGTGAAAAGATCAATATAATCAAAAGCCTTGACCTGCTTGTTATTGATGAGATAAGCATGGTGAGGGCAGATACACTTGACGCTGTTGACTCTGTATTAAGGAGATACAAAAACCGTTATCTTCCATTTGGCGGTGTTCAACTGGTGATGATTGGTGATCTTCAACAGCTTGCTCCGGTTGTCAAAGATGAGGACCTGGAGATTATTAGTAAATATTATGGTTCATTTTTTTTCTTCGGAAGCAGGGCCCTCTGCCACACTGATTACGTAACTATTGAGTTGAAACATATTTACAGGCAAAATGATCAGGTTTTTATTAACCTGCTTAATAAAGTCCGCGACAATCATGTGGATTCAGATGTACTAAGCGAACTTAACAAAAGATATATTCCTGATTTTGACCCGGATTCTGATGGGGGATACATTACTCTTACTACTCACAATTATCAGGCACAGACACTAAATGACTCAAAGCTTGAGAAACTTCCCGGCAGCCCTCATTCGTTTAAAGCAACTATAGAGGATGAATTTCCGGAGTTTTCCTACCCTGCTGCAAGTGAGCTGATTCTGAAGAAAGGTGCCCAGGTTATGTTTGTAAAAAATGATCTGTCGCGTGATAAACTTTTCTTTAACGGGAAAATAGGGAAAGTAGAAACATTTAAGGACGATATCATTGTGGTTAAGTGTCCTGACGACGATTTCCCCATCAGAGTAGACATGGCTGAATGGCAAAACATGAAATATACTCTCGATGAAGAGACCAAAGAGATTCAGGAGACAGTAATCGGAACATTTACGCAATACCCACTCAAGTTAGCCTGGGCAATAACAATTCATAAGAGTCAGGGACTTACTTTTGACAGAGCTGTTATTGATGCACGTGCTGCTTTTGCCCATGGACAGGTGTATGTGGCTCTCAGCCGATGCCGTAATTTAAACGGACTGGTACTAAGCACCAGGATAAATCAACGAAGCATAATCGACGATCCCTCTATTTCTGACTTTATAATTGAAACAGAAAAAAATCAGCCCGACCAAAAGCAACTGGCAGTGTCGAAAAAAGCTTATCAGCAGTTGTTACTAACAGAACTTTTCGATTTTACTCCACTTACACGTAACCTCAATTATTGTCTTAAGGTTGTCAATGAGCACCATGACAGCATTTTGGGAAATCCTCAGGAGATGCTCGAAAATACTTTAACCGGTATCAGGGCAGACCTTATTGAGGTATCCGAAAAATTCCATCCTCAATTGAATGGACTTTTAAACGGAGAAATTGATGCCGAGTCAAATATTCTTCTGCAGGAACGGGTAAAAAAAGCAGGCGAATACTTTTCGGTTAAACTTGAAGCCGCCCTGAAGGCAATTCTGGCCGGTTTTTCAGTGGAAACAGATAATAAAACAGTGCGCAAATCAGTTTCTGAGGCCCTGGAGCGCATAAGAAAGGAGGGTGTCACAAAGTTAGCCTGCCTTAATGCTGTCAGATCTGGTTTTAAGATCAGTACATATCTCGATGCCAAAGCCAAATCGGCTATTGATATTCCTGCGGTCATATCTCATTCTGCAAGATCTGTGGATGATACTTCAGGAATTATTCAACATCCTGTTTTGTTCCGGCAGCTAAAAGAATGGCGTAATATAAAAGCCAGGGAAACGGAACTTCCGCATTACATGATACTACCCCAAAAAACGATGGTTACACTGGCAAATTTTGTGCCCCAGTCAATGGCTGCACTTCATCTGGTAAAGGGTATGGGAAAGCAGAAATCAGAGAAATTCGGTGAAGAACTTTTAAATATTATTATTTCATATTGCAAAAAAGAAAAAATTGAACCACCTGTCAAAACGGTTACTGAGGAAAAGATTCCAAAAAAGATTAAAGAAGAAACAAAGAAAATAAGTTACGATCTTTTTAAGGAAGGTAAAGCAATTTCACAAATCGCAAAGGAGAGAAATCTGAATATAACTACTATCGAAGGACATCTGGCATATTATGTAGGTATAGGTGAAATTCCAGTCAGCAAATTTGTATCACAGGAATTAACAGACCTTATCTCGGGCCAATTTGATGGAAGCGATGATTTTTCTTTAGGTCCTGTAAAGGCTGCGCTGGGAGAAAAGGTAACCTGGAGCGAAATTAGGTTTGTTATAAACCATATTAAGTTTCTCCGAAAATCTAAAAATGACATTCGGCAAGGTGCATAGTTCAAGGATTCTCCTTCTCATACCTCAGCGCTTCAATCCCGATGTGCTTTTTGTCCCACTATCCCCCTTTCTCCCCGTCCCCTTACTTTTACTTTTGTCTTTTTACTTTTGTCTTTTGTCTTAATTACTCATACCTCAGCGCTTCGACAGGATTTTTACCAGCTGCCGTAAACGATTGAACGCTTACTGTCAGCAATGCAATAAGCAAAGAAATAACACCTGCCAGTGCAAAGACCCACCAGCTTATATTGATCCTGTAAGCAAAGTTTTGCAGCCATTTATTCATGACATACCAGGCAATAGGGCATGCAATTAAAATTGAGATCATTACCCATATAATATATTCTCCTGACAGCAGGGAGAATATTTCAATTGACTTTGCCCCGTTTATTTTCCTTATTCCTATTTCTTTTGTTCTGCGCTCTGTCATAAATGAGGATAATCCGACAAGACCAAGACATGATATTATAATCGCCAGGAGAGAGAAATAGCCAAATATTTTACCTATTCTTTTTTCTGTCTTGTACAGGTTATCATAATCATCATCAAAAAAATGAAAATCAATGGGTAGTCCCGGATCAAATGATTTAAAAGTCTTCTTAATAAATTCAACAGATGAAATTATCCTGTCAGGTTTCATTTTGACATAGAAGTTGTTGGAGGAACCTATTTGCATAATGAGCGGTCCGATTTTGTAATGCAACGATTGAATGTGAAAATCTTTAACTACTCCGATAATATTTAATTTAGATCCACCGGGAGATGTTATTATTTCCCCGATGGGATTCTTAAAATCAAGGATTTTTGCTGCTTCTTCATTTATCACTATTGAAGTATTATCAGTTGAAAATTCAGAAGAAAAGAAACGTCCCTCTTTAATCTCAATTTTATAGGTCCTGACATAATCCACGTCAGCACCAAGTACATGAAAATAAACATCATCACCTTCCTTTTTTCCTGCCCAGGTAAAACCGTTTCTGGTACCCTCATTATAGAAAGGATTACCTGCCCTTGTTACACTCAGTATATCCTGATTGCTGCTAAGTTCTTTCTTTAAAGTTTCAAGCTTAGGATCTGAAGGGCGTGTGGGGAACATAAAATAACCTATGTTGTCTTTATTAAATCCCAGGTTCTTATTTTGTATATATTTAAGCTGCGTTTCAACTATTAAAGTGCATATAATAAGCAGGATAGAAAGGGAGAACTGGAAAATAACAAGAACTCTTCTGAATCCGGCGTTACCGGGATTTTTATTGATAGCACCTTTAATCACATCCAATGGCTTTAACGAAGACAGATAGAATGCCGGATAACCTCCGGCCAAAAAACCGCAAAACAAAACAACGATGATTAAACCAAAATATAAACCGGCACTCTGATAGTTCACACTCAACTGAGTCCCGATAAGATTATTAAAACCGGGCAAAAGCAATTCAACTAAAATCATTGCAATTACATGAGCCACCAGGACGATTAACAGAGATTCCCCCAGGAATTGTACAACTATTTTTCGTTTGTTTGCACCTGCCACTTTGCGTATGCCTATTTCCCTGGCCCTACTGGCTGATTGGGCGGTAGCAAGGTTCAAAAAGTTGATACATGCAATAATGAGAATGAAAGCAGCAATGAGGCTCAAAATCCTGACATACGTAATATCACCGGTTGCGTAATCATCAGCTATATATTTTCCGGAAGAAAATAAATGTATCTTTTTGATGTTTTGAAGGAAAATCTCCGAATTCGATTCCTTGTTATGGTTCTTAATGAAATTAAAGATTTTTTTATCGACTAATTTACTGTCTGTCCCTTTTTTAAGTTCAATGTAAGTATTAAACCTCTCATTCCAGCCATTTATGTGTGCTCCTAATTCTGTTAACCACTCAATAGGGACTAAAAAATCAAACCGGATGTGACTATTATGAGGCATACTCTTTACAACACCGGTGACTGTTACCACATAACCACGTGATGCCAGAGTTTTGCCAAGCGCTTCTTCGTCACCGAAGTATTTCTTTGCTGTTTCTTCTGTAATAACAATATTGTGAGGATCATTTAAAGCGGTATTTATATTTCCACGAACAAATTTAATATTAAACATTTTTAAAAAGTCCTTATCAACAGAGGTAACAGTTGCTTCAATGAATTCATCTCCTTTTTTTAATGTTAAAGGGTTAGGACAGAATCTCATGGTTCTGATTATCTCAGGATATTCTTCTTTCAGGGCAGGGGCTAATGCTCCGGGAGTTGGCACTATCATTGAGCTTCCACCTGCCGAAAGATTTTGGTTTTCAATCACACGATACAGCTCATCTGCATTTTCGAAATGTCTGTCGTAGCTCCATTCGTCCTGTACCCATAATAGAATTAAAATTGCAGTGGCCATGCCTATGGCCATACCACTGATATTCAGAATTGAGTATGTGGAATTCCTTTTGAAATTCCAGAAGGCTATTTTGAAGAAGTTCCTGATCATATTTAATCCATATTAATTACAATTTAAGAATTTACCCTGTTATTTTCAATTACCATGCCCTTATTTATTACTTTCTGAAAATTAGTTATTTAAGCAAGAAAATCAAAATAGTATTATTGAACTATAGAGTATTGTCTAATATAATCAAAAAATATGAATTCAGACGAAGACGATGATATCAAGCCGGTAAAAAATCTTCCTGTTTACCGGAAAGGGTAAGAGATCCTTGATATGGTAATTAAAATTAGCGATCTTATCCCTGAAAACGATGAATACCTTAAGGATATTAAAGCCTGCATATTTTGCGATGCGGCACAACTTACTGTATAAGTGGCCGGAACTGAGGCAGCAGGGTTGTATTTGCTGTTAATGTTTTCACAACAAAAATTACACCAACAATCTTGAATTCATAGTTTATTTAAAACTTTTCCAATATTCTCAGGTTTGATGTATGGATGTCAAAAAAGTTTCATTCACCTTTTCCCACTATTTTTTCTATTTCTTAAGTATCTTTACTGTCACTATGAACACTAACCTGAATTATTCACAAATATACTTAAAGCGCTCTTTTCCTTTGTGTTACTTTGTGATGTACTTTGTGTACCTTCGTGGTAAAAAAATATTAAACACTAAGTTGCACAAAGGGTTACACAAAGGCTCACAAAGTTTATGAATAAAAGAAGGTAAATTAAACATCCTTAAACCCACATTATTGATCATAACAACAGACACATATTAAAATAAAAATCATTATTAGCCTGGCGAAGTGAGCACAACACAATTAATCATGTGTGGTTCCATTAAACCTTTAAATGATCATCCTTTCTATTCTCAATTCCTATCTTTTGATCCTGTTTAATTCATTACTTATTAAAGTTTTAAAAACCTGAAATTATGAAAAAGATCTTTCTTCCGGTTCTTCTGATCATCACTCTGCTGACAGCTTGTAATAACTCTTCCTCCTGGAAAAGGGAGCTTTCTCATGATCAGCTTATGACGAACTCCTCCCGCAGTGAAAAAAATGGTTGGATAGTGGTTCATCTTGAAGGCTCTCCTGAAGCTATCGGTTATCAGCACGGATTTCTTCTTGCCGGCGAGATAACAGACCTTCGCAGCGCTATTGACGTACTGAATAAAAATACAACAGGCCGCGACTGGAATTTTTACAGGGAGGAGTCATATAAAATGTTCTGGACCGACATGCCCGAAGAGTACCGGAAAGAGATTACCGGCATTGCCGCAGGTGTGAATAAAAAGCTGGGTGAAGGTAAAATTGATATAAAGGACCTGGTAGTCATGAATTCAACCCTTGAGATGGCGGGTTACTATGTGCCCTGGCTTGAGGGCCGGAAGAACCCGATGCCTCCTGAGCACTGCAGCGCTATAGCTGCCACGGGCTCCTGGACATCCGATGGTGGCATCGTAATGGCCCATAACAACTGGAGTGAATATATTATGGGAGAGAGATGGAACATCATACTTGATATCATACCCGAAAAAGGTAACAGGATAGTGATGGATGCTCCCCCGGGATTTATCCATAGCGGAGATGACTTCAACATAAACAGTGCAGGATTGATTGTGACCGAAACCACAATTTCGGCCTTTAAGGGATTCGACTCAACAGGTGTTGCAGAATTCGTCAGGGCTCGGCAGTCAATCCAGTATGCATCATCAATTGATGAATGGGTGACAATTATGGGAGAAAAGAACAATGGGGGATACGCTAATGACTGGCTCATAGGCGACAACAAAACAGGAGAAATTGCCCGATATGAGCTGGGACTGAAAAACAGGTTTATTGAAAGAACAAAGGATGGATATTTTGTCGGGGCAAATTTCCCCGTGAATGAAAAACTGATCAGGGAGGAGACAACCTTTGACCCCGCTTCCACGGATCAATCTGCCAATATGCGTCGTAAGAGATGGGAGGTACTGGTAAATGAGAACAAGGGTAAAATAACTGTTGAAAAAGCCATGGTCTTTATGGCCGACCATTACGATATGAATCGCAACCAGGAAAGAGCCGGACGGTTCACACTCTGCGGTCATCTCGATGATGACGAAGCCGGAACCACTGGTATGACCTGGAGTTCTGCTCACTATCTGGCCGGTGCAGTACAGGCCAAAGCAACCGACAGTAAACTGGCCTCAAAAATGCAATTCTGGGCCATAATGGGTCACCCCTGCGGTCAACCCTTTATTGCCGCTGATTTTCTTGCCCTGCACCCGGAATACAATTATCAGAAAGATCTTCTGCACGACATGCCCGGCCAGGTATGGACCCTGTTTGGGAAGACAGCTTCGCCAAAGTAAGCTTCCGCATGTGGTATCCCGATGATGCAGGAAAAACAAAACAGATGACAATGAGCGCTATCAGATGCTATTTCTGTCTCTTGCTCCCTGTCTCTTTCCTTTTTGATTATATCTCCGTTTATACTCACCCTTTCCGGATTTTTTTGGGGAGGGCTGGTGATCAGGTCTCTTCTCATGCATCTCAGCTATATAGGTTGGCAGAGGTGCAATGTTGACCGGGTACCCGATTAATTTTTCTATACGTTGCATTTTTTGCATATCCATCCTGTTGATGAGCGTTACAGCTACTCCTGTAGTTTCAGCACGTGCAGTACGACCAACACGATGAACATAATCCTCGGCATCTGACGGGGCATCAAAATTAATTACAAGATCTATATCCTTGATATCTATTCCACGGCTCAAAACATCGGTAGCAACAAGGACAAGGGTTTTGCGCGACCTGAATCTTAACAGCATCTCTTCCCTCTCCTTCTGCTCAAGGTCTGACGAAATACCTTCCACCAGATAATATTTTGAACGCAGCCCCCGTACAATCTCACTTAATTTCTTCTTTGTAGAACTGAATATCAAAATGCTGCGGTACTCAGGGTGGTCAGCTATCAGACTATTAATCAATGGCAATTTCTGATTGTCGCTTAACTTGTAGATAACTTGTAAAACACCTTCGGCTGGCTTTGACATTTTAAGCGCTATTTCTACCGGTTTTTTCATAACATGCTTCGACATTGACCGTATATTGGGAGGCATGGTGGCGCTGAACATCAAAGTCTGGCGGTTTTTTGGCAGATAGGAAATTATACGCATAATATCGTCGTAAAATCCTATATCGAGCATCCGGTCAGCTTCGTCAAGCACCAGCACCTCTATCAGGTTGAATTTCACATAACCCTGGTTAAGGTGCGAGATCAACCTGCCGGGAGTTGCCACAATAATATCGGCCCCCCTCGACAGGGCAGCTTTTTCCTGGTCCCATCCGCTGCCATCGCCACCACCATATACAGCTATAGATGTAATGTTCAATGTGTAGGCCAGTCCCTGAACCTGCTGGTCAATCTGAATTGCCAGTTCACGTGTGGGTACAAGTACAAGTGTATGGGTATGAGCTGGTCGTTTTTCTGAAATAGAATTCATTATGGGTAGAAGATAAGCGGCTGTTTTTCCGGTACCTGTCTGTGCACAGGCAATCAGGTCGCTGCCAGACAAGATGACAGGAATAGCTTTTTCCTGTATTGGAGTGGTCTCAATGAAACCCATGTATTCAATTGATTCAAGCAACTCCGGATTCAGATCTAACTCATCGAATAACACTTTTATCTTGTGATTTGTATTTCATATATGAGAATTGGCAAAGGTAGAAAAAAAGCCGGATGTCAGCAAAATTGTAATGGCTCCGGAAACAGATTTACCCGACCTGTAAGTACTATGGTCACAATTGGTGTTCTTTTGCCGGACAGTTTTGCTGGAACACAGAAAATAGGGAACCTTACACCACTTATCGAAGGTTGGAAGCCTGACTGAAAGTGCAATATTTAATGATTGTCACTTTAATTCTACATCAATTGGTTACTTTTGCCATGGAAAATTGATTAATATGAAGTCATGGTTTTCCGGTGAAGCCTTTGCTGTAATTCATGTCAGGAATTTCCGTTTTTATCTGCTCTATCGCAGTTTCATGACAATGGCTACCCTTATGCAGTCGGTTATTGTTGGATGGCAGATATACGATTTATCCCATAATGTTCTCTGGCTCGGATTCATTGGTCTGGCAGAGGTGATTCCGCAGGTCAGTATATCTCTTTTTGCAGGACATTATATTGATTTATATAACCGGCGAAAGATAGTTAATTATACCTCCATTTTACTTATTCTGGGAACAGGGATACTGTTGTTATACAGTTCAAATACGGCATATTTTTCAGAAAAATTCGGCATTTTACCTATCTTCATCACTATCTTCTTAACGGGTCTGGCACGTGGAATTATTGGTCCGGCCCAGGTTGCACTGCTGGGCCAGCTGGTACCAAGGAATTTGTATGCAAATGCTGCTACCTGGAACAGTGCAAACTGGCAGGTGGCTGCAGTTATGGGACCGGCAATAGGAGGAATGGTTTACGGTTTTTTGGGAATAGTACCGGCATATTCGCTTGTATTAGGCTTATATATTCTGTCGTTCTTTATGATAATGTTCTTAAAAACAGGCAGGCATGAAGTTATTGAAACGGACGAAGGTGTTTTCTCGCGGATACGAAGCGGCATAAGATTTGTCTTTAAAACACCGGAATTGCTTGGAGCATTTACACTTGATATGTTTGCTGTGCTGTTCGGCGGAGCGGTTGCAATGCTTCCGGTATTTGCCTCCGATATATTGTTTACCGGACCTCAGGGTCTGGGTTTGCTCAGAGCGTGTCCTGCCATAGGAGCTACTCTTATGGCTTTTATTCTTATGTTTCGTCCGCCGGTGAGAGATACCGGGAAGATACTTTTCATTTCAGTTATTGGTTTCGGAATATGTATGATAGGTTTTGCACTCTCCACAAGTTTCATATTATCAGGTTTGTTGCTAATTCTCAGCGGTGCTTTCGATAATGTAAGTGTTGTTATCAGGGGAACTATTTTACAACTCTTTACACCTGATGATATGCGTGGACGGGTAGCATCTGTAAACGGTATATTTATAGGGTCATCGAACGAGTTGGGTGCATTCGAATCGGGTGTTGCAGCAAAAATAATGGGTCTGGTGCCATCTGTAGTATTCGGCGGTTTGATGACACTGGCAGTTGTTTTTACAACAATTAAGTTAAACAAGCCGCTCAGGAAACTATCGCTCAGGAATAAAATGTAAAACCTGATTATGTTAGCTCAATCAGAGTCTTAAATTAATATTCATATCCTTGTTTCAGGTAATATCCCACAACATTAAGATATTCGTTCTTTCGATAATATTCAGGGTCAATCAGTTTTGTCTGCTCAACCCGTTTAACTTTTGCCATTGAACTTCCATCTTTCTGTTTCATTACCTGAACTCCCTTGGTGGTCTGATGTGAATACTAATGTTTTCTGAAGATTAAACTCTTCATATTGTTACCTCACCTGTATAACTATTTGTATTTCTATATGCAACCCTTATGAATGGCATATCAGTTGTAAAATTATAATCAGAATCTCCCCAGGCTACTACTCATGTAAAAAAAAATTATTTCAAAACAAGGGTAAATAATGTAATCTCTGCCGGACAATTGAACCTTACCGGTATCCCACTTACACCAACACCTCTTGAGGTATATCCTATCATTTTGCCAATTTTCCATTGTCCATGATTAAATCTTTTTCCTTCAAACTGGTGACTGATTATAGGAATTCCTTCTTTCAGGCAGATCTGACCTCCGTGTGTATGGCCGCATAAATAGAGATCGTATTTATTTGCGGCAGCCACTTTTGCCAATTCTGAAGTGTGGACTAAGGCTATTTTGAAATCATAACCTTTGGTTTCGAGGCTCAGCATGGCTTGTTCGGTATAATAATTAAATGGATCATCAGTTCCGGTAACGAGAATCTTTTGTCCGTCATTCTCTATTTCAACCGATTCGTTAAGCAACAATTCGAGACCAACCTGTTTCTCATATTGTGCCATTAAAAACGTATCGTGATTGCCTAATACAGCAAATGTTCCATAGGCAGCCTTAATGTATTTGGACAGAATTTTAAAGGGCTTCAAAATATGTGTGATGCTTCCGGAAAGGTCTTTCCTGTAATCTCCTGTAAGGAAACAAATATCGAACTCAAGTTTTTTTATTTTGTCGTTTATTATTGAGGCAAATCCGGGAATGTTATCAATATGTAAATCTGAAAGATGCAGTATTCTGAAACCATTAAAAGCTGCCGGCAGATTTGAATATTTGAGGGTTATCCTGCTGACATTTATGGATCTGGCGTTGCCGTACCCTTTTCCGTAATAGCCTGTTATTTTTAATAAAACCGCAAATATGTTAAGCAAGCGCACAAATAAGTCCCAGCGACTTTTGCTCTTTTTCCCGTTCTTATTACGTAAAAATCCAACATTTTCCAATACCGACCGCGTTGCTGCCCAAATCAGATGTTTTTCTTTTCTTCTCTCGGGATCATCAATAAAATTGTACATATTATGTTCGATCTATGAACCAAGCAATTGTTTTACTTTAGATGAGATTTCTTTTCCATCGGCTTTTCCTGCCAGCTCTTTTGTAGCAACTCCCATCACTTTACCCATATCAGCCGGCGATTTTGCACCAACACGTTCAATAATTCCTTTTACAATATTCAGTAGCTCCTCACCGCTCATTTTTGCAGGTAAATATTTCTCAAGAACATCCGCTTCAGTAACTTCTTTCTCATAAAGATCCGGTCTGTTTTGCTCCTTATAAATCGCTGCAGATTCCATCCTTTGCTTAACTAACTTCTGAATGATTTTCAATTCCTCTTCAGCGCTAAGTACGGTATCTCCGCTTTTCTCAGTTCGGGCAAGGGTAAATGCGGTTTTTGCTGCCCTTATCGCATCAAGGGCAACTTTATCCTTAGCTTTCATGGCAATTATAAGATCGCCGGCAATTTTCTCGGTAAGTGACATAATGAAAATTTTAAATTATTTTACAAAAGTAAAGATTCATGTGCAAATGAAAGGCTATTTCTTAACTTAATAAATTCCTGAACTCTTTTAAATGTTCTGCTGTTTGTCTCACTAACCGCTGAACTACCAGGCCATGTTCTATATCAGGCACAAACGATCCGGTGTCATTTCCGGTGAGGAAAACATAGTGAGCATGTATCATCGATCGAAGCCAGCCCGGAGGAACGTGTCCTGATGGGAAGCTGGTGACAGGCTTAAAATTACTTCCAACCATCTGCCTGTTCCAGAGACCTGTCTCCTCAAGATAATATTCGTAATAGTCAGGCGATGCTGAAGAGTATCGTAAAGCTCCCCTTTCAGCAAAAAATTCGATTGAGAGATGATCGCCGGTACCTGAACTGATACGGCTTGCCGACAGAGTACCCGCTGCCCTGGAAGATTCATCATAAAGAGATATCAGGCTGAAGAGGTCCGAATCTTGTGTGACATCTTCAAAGTTACCGGCCTGCATGGCGCCGGTAATATGTAGCCTGTTACCGAGGAAAGCTATCAGCAGGCTTATTGCATGCGATCCAAGATCAGCCATGGCGCCCCCATCGGGGGCCGGTGTCAGGCGCGACACCCGTCGGTCGCGATACTCTTTCTGCAGATAGTCGCCATGATAATATTTAAGATCGAAATGGATAGTTTTGCCCAACTTCCCCGATCTCCAGAATGTCAGAGCCTCACGAACAGCTGCTGCAAAGAGATACTGAAAGCCAACCTGCACTTTAATGCCCGGATGTTTCTTTATCAATTCAACAATAGCTTTCTCTTCATTTGTATTTGAGCAAACCGGTTTCTCGAGATATATCCTTTTCAGTGCAGCCATTTCAATAACTGCTTTCAGATGTTCATAGTGTACTCTATTCGGGCCCAAAATAAATACGGTGTTAATCTTATTGTCCGAAATAAACTCCTCAATATCAAGAGATTTAGTGAATCCAAATCGTTTCGCGAACGATAGCCGGCTCTCTTTGGTAGCTGAACAGACTGCCTCAAGCTCAATCGCTGGAGAGTCGTTATAAAAATAGCGCAACGAATTGAGAGAGAAGGCATGGGAGCGTGCAATGGCTCCTGAGCCTACAAAACCGACTATGATTTTTTCCTGGTTCATAGGTTAATAAGTTGAATATTAATTCAAGTATAACCGAAATTAAAGTAAAGCTGTTCTTTAGCTTGGTTCCACATGAATTGTTACAGTCAGGTTTTCATAGTTCCTGTTAAGCTCATTTTCAATTTTGTCGCAATATTTATGCGCGTTTCCAACCGATACCTCTTCAGGTATCTGAATATGAAGATCAATGAAGCGATAGTTCCCGGCCACGCGTGTCCGGAGATCATGATAACTTACCTCGAGCTGCTTTAATGTCTTCTCAAGCTCCTCAATATCATTGACTTCCCAGGCTGTATCAAGAAGAGGCGTAAAGGCCCTCTTCAGAAGATGATATGACTCCCTTATAATAAATAAAGCAACTAAGATTGCTACTACGGGATCTAACCAGTTAATTCCCGTGATCATTATCAGACCAAGGCCCACAGCCACTCCCAGCGATGTGTAAACATCTGTTTTAAGGTGAAGGGCGTCAGCTTCGAGAGCTACCGAATTTGTCTCGCGGGCTACCTTGTATAACCTTCGTGATACAATAGTATTGACAATTGCCGAGACGAGCATTACAAGAGAACCCAGGGCGATTGAATCGAGTTCGATCTTCTCACCGGCAAGTTTTCTGGCAGCTTCGATGATAATCCAGATGGCAGCAACAAAAATAAGTATTGCTTCAATAACACCTGAAATATTTTCAACCTTTCCATGTCCATACGGATGCTTTGAGTCGGGTGGATTATCAGATACCTTAACCGACAGGAATGCAATAATGGCTGCAAGAAGGTCCATCGAAGAATGGATGGCTTCAGAAATTATGCTGACAGAACCACTTATTAGTCCAACAGCTACCTTCAAAATAATTAATAAAGTGTTGGATAATATTGAAAGACGTGCAATACTTACTTTAGCATTCATGAGGTTTTCAGGATACATTAATCAATTCATACTCAATGTTCCCCAACCCTATCTTCACTCCATGTTCAAGACCTGCCTGCCAGAAAGTATCGGGATGCGCTTTTTTGAATTTGTCTTCTCCTTTCATGTCGCTCTGCTCATGGTCATCACATATCCTGCTTCCGGGAAGCACCGGTGCTGCTTTAACCAAATCTGCACATGCCTGGTCAAGAGCTACCGGATCGAATGATGCAGCTATTCCAAGGTCAGGAACTAAAGGATAATCATTAAAACCCCAGCAATCACAATCGGGAGAGACGTTCATAATAAAATTAATATGGAAAGCGGGTTTGTCTTTTACAACAGCGAATGCATATTCAGCAATTCTCTTACAGACTGTTTCAGATGAATTCTGCCACACAACTCTGGCTGAATCGTACTGACATACTGCAACACACTGTCCGCATCCGACACACTTAACATAATCAATACGTGCTATTTTATCTTTCCCGACCTTAACAGCATCATGGGCACAGTACTTCTCACACATTTTGCAACCTGTGCAATTCTCTTTATAAATCTCAGGTGAAGAGCCGGAATGTAAAAACAACTTGCCGCCAACCGAAGCACAACCCATTCCAAGGTTCTTTAGCGCTCCGCCAAATCCTGTCATCTCGTGTCCTTTGAAATGGTTCATCGAAATAATTATATCGGAATCGGCAATTGCGCTTCCGATTTTCGCGATGTCGCAATGCTCAAGATTTAATTCAATTTCGCGGTACTCGGTTCCCTTAATTCCATCGCCGATAATAACAGGACAATCAGTTGCGAGAGGGTTATATCCATTTTCAAAAGCTGCCTCAAGATGCAAGGGAGCATTTGAGCGCCGTCCGTGATAAAGGGTATTGCAATCTGTAAGGAATGGAATAGCCTCTTTTGCTTTTAATAATTTTACAATGCAGGCGGCATAGTTGGGCCTCAGATAGGCCATGTTCCCGGGTTCTCCGAAATGTATTTTTATCGCAACGAATTTATTCTGAAAATCAATTTTATCAATGCCGGCTTTCACAACAAGCGCCTCAATCTTTTTCAAGAGATTTTGTGATGGTTTTGCCCTGAGATTAGTGAAATATACTTTTGATACAGACATGTTTTAATATTTTGTTACCAATCAGTTTGTAAAAATCAGGTGTTATTAACAATTTTGTTTACG
>JBAXXU010000101.1:0-15605 GCA_037127735.1 Bacteroidota bacterium | reverse complement strand
ATCAGTATCCCGAAAAAGGCTTGCCAATGATCGAACTTATGAATGCAGTGCACTTTGACCTGAGTGCAGTAGGAAACCACGAATTCGATTCCCGGCTTGCAGGATTCAGCAAGCTGACCCAAATGGCAAATTTCGACTTTATATGCGCCAACATATCTGCTGCTGATTCAATGAATATAAAGTTCAGCCCCTATAAAATAATCACTTTGCCCAACGGATTGAAGCTGGCGTTCCTCGGACTTCTGCATATCAATCAGAACGGAATTCCCGATTCTCATCCTGACAATACGATAGGATTTACCTTCCGCTCTCCGTTTGAAACTGCTCCTGAATATCTCTATCTGAAGGATCAAAGTGATATTTTCATTGCCCTGACTCACCTTGGTTTTGAAAACGATGTCAGACTGGCCGAGACCATGCCAGCCGGTATCGATCTGATAATTGGAGGACATTCACATACGAAAGTCGCCAAAGAGCAGGTATTTAACAGGGTTATGATTACGCAGGCTGAAAATAAGCTGAAATACGGGACTCTTATCACCCTGACCATTAAAAGTGATGGATTGCTTCAACGAAAAATGGAACTCATTGACATAAGGAACTCAAAGAATGAAAAATGGACCATTCGTATAATGGTCGATAAATACAACGATAATCCTGTGCTGAAACAGGTTATCGCAACAGCGTCTGACGATTTTTCATCGTATGAAGAGGTTGGATACCTCATGGCCGATGCACAACGCGATGCTGCCGGAGCCGACATTGCACTGGTAAATCCAGGAGGAGTACGCCTCGACCATCTTTCAAAAGGACCCTTGGCGATCATGAATGTATATCAGTTCGATCCGTTTGGAAACGAACTTGTCGTAACCAAACTTACAGGCAATGAAATTCATGATCTGATGGTTGCAGCCTTTCCTGTCGATGACAGGCTTCCTGTTTATCCTTCCGGTATGAGAACAATGCTGAAAGTGAATTCTGATCGTAATCTTGCAGATGTCACTCTTCTTACAGAAAGCGGCTCCCCTCTTGATATGAACAAAACCTACACTGTGGCTATGAATAACTACATGACACAGGTTTACAGGTACAAGCACAGTGATCCGGGTCAGTCGCTATTTATAACAACAGCTGATGCGACTATAGCTTATCTGAAAAGAATTCAAAAAATAAAAAGTTACCGGGGAGAAAAAAGGGTGCAGCTTAATTAGTCCTTCAACTTTAATTGAATGATGCGTCTTATCTGCTTCAATGGGAGCAGAATCTGTCCTCTTCTTGAATTTTGAGGCTGTCTCAAAAGTCCTCCATGGATCTCTGTGATACCCCTGTGCCGCTCTGTGTAAATTTTAAATAATTGTTAAACAGAGAGACGCAGAGAAGACACAGAGTCTCAATGTATTATAAAAATATTGTTATAAATACAAAACATTGATAGTTAATACTTTGCGACTTGGCGTCTTTGCGAGAAATAAACAATTAGCGGACTACTATTATCAGTATAATATAATTTAAACGATATATTATAGGTTTTAACTTTTTATCTACTCAGATCTTTGAAATGAATCTATATTTCAGGATAAAATGGACATGTTTTGATGACATGTCCAGAAATATTAAAATATTGGACATGTATTATTGTTTTAAATGAAAATACGACATAAATTTGCAACATGTCCATAATTGAACAAATATTGAACAACCATGACTAAGATAAAATTCGACAGGAATAACCCGTTTAACGATCTTCCCCTTCTTCCGCCTTCAACCGAAATAGATAATGACACTGATATTTTAAAAAAGCTGGTATCCGCTTCAAGAGCATTGGCCTCAGTAAATATCAATGTTATGAGACTTCCAAATCCATATATGCTGGTAAATACAATAGCACTACAGGAAGCCAAAACTTCAACTGAGATTGAGAATATCTTCACCACAGAAGACGAACTTTATAAAGCAGTTTCGGATAACAAAAGTGAAGGAAAAGCAGATCTGGCTGCTAAAGAAGTTCTGCGATACAGAGAAGCACTTTGGGCGGGATACCATGCTATGAATGAAGCAAAAATTTTAAGTCTGAAGTCAGTTCTGTCGATCTTCCGTCAAATCAAGAATACTACATCTGGAATACGCCCTCCACAGGCTAATGTTATTATCAAAAGAGGACAAAGTGAGTTACGACCAGGAGAAGTTATCTATACACCGCCAAGAGGTAATAATATTGTAGAGCGACTGATGGATAACCTTTTAAGTTATCTTAATGACGATGACAATTATCCTTCAGACCCATTGATAAAAATGTGTATTGCACATTACCAATTCGAAGCAATTCACCCTTTTCAGGATGGTAATGGGAGAACTGGCAGAATTATAAATTTGATTTACCTTGTACAAACAGGACTATTAAATCAACCTGTACTATACCTTTCCAAGCACATAATTAATAATAAGTCAGACTATTACTATAATCTTGGAGCTGTAACTCAGCTGGGTTCATGGAAAAAATGGATTCTGTTTATGCTTGACGCCGTTGAAAATACATCTGCACTAACCAACAATCTTATTAATGACATCCTGCAACAGATGGATTCAACTTTGATATATGGTAAATCAAAAATCAGATGGTATACTAAAGAGGTAAATGAGGCTATCTTCAGTCAACCATATATCAAGCCTAAGATAATTGGAAACGTTTTAGACAGATCCTCCAGGACAACTCTTTCAAAACTTATGGAAGAGCTGGTTGCTGCAAAGATTTTGACTCCAAAAAAGGATGGATCTGAAGTTTACTACCTTAATGATGATCTGATAAGAATTTTAGCAGGGTAAATTATGATCCTGCTGCTTCAGCATCGACTACTTTTACAGTTAGCTGAGCCGCATCTGTTATCATGGAGGCTTCAATGTCTTTTAAGTATTCATCGTTTTCCGGGATCATTTCCGATACCAATTATACCTGATTTTTAACTCCCTTTTGGACTTCCAGTGGCAAATTATATTTCCAGGGTAGTTAGCCGTCCATCCAATAAATCGAGGTATTTGCCTTTCATCACTTTTGATAAAAAACTAATATCGATCAAAGTCTTCCATTTAGGAATTGCTAAAGAGATTGTCTCCAGAACTTTTTCAATGCTCTTTGCAGTAAGTTCGCATCTTTCTATTCCAAAGTAGTTAACCAAAATATTACGAGTTAAATGCTTCTTCTTACCTTTCAATGGCAAAGCAATTTCTTCATCTTGTTGTGTTAATTCAATTGTGGAATTAACCAAATCGTAACAAGGAGATAACCTTACCTGATTATCATCGGTAATAATGGAAAAGTTTTTAAGATGCGAATCCTCATTGCCGATTAAATAGTTAAATATGACCAGTTTAAACAATTTTACTTTCTCAATCGCCGGGAATGTGCAATAATCGTCGATCAACTTAACGATCTTTTCCATGCTATAATCATACTTTGTATCTCTGCTTAAACCAGCCAATTGAGCAAAATCTTCAACAGGAACTTTATCATTCTGTCCCTTCCTGTCAAACCGTTTAATGAAATAGGTTAACGTATTATCCTTTGACCATAATAAACCATGTACAGGTATTTCCAAGCCGATCTCGTTTGCCAACCTCATTGTAAGGTCTTCATTCTCGGGCAACTGAGTATAAAATTGATGCTGAGGCTTAAATATATACCTACCGCCTTTATCTACAATAATGAATTTTCCATCTTTGATGCTGAGTACAGCACTTAACTTAGGCTGGACTCCCTGAATTGACATTTTCGCTGCACGGTTGAAAGCCTCTTTTCGTAGTTCTTCAGCAGTATATTCAAGGTCTTTTAGTGTCTTCAGTCCAGTGCCTAAGAGTTTAAGACCTGCTTCGTTGTAACGATTTTCACCACTGGGTGTATATGTTATAGGGCACAGGTTCATTCTGCAATTTCTTTTACTGTAACAAATCCAACCATGTCATCTCCAACTGCTATTAATTGTGAGAAATAATCCTTTTTGTCGATTTTTTTGATTTTCAACAACCCTTCAAGCTGAAAACCCTCGGGTAATAATCCATCGAAAAATGGTGGGAACTTATCAAACTTATATAACTTAATATTTTTTGGTATTGTTCTTGATACTTCAGGACCTTTATACCTGTCAAGGTATTCAAATGAATACTCTTTCCCTTGTTGTAATTCGGTCAAAGTTCCTGCCTCAACTCCTCTAACATATATCTTAGCCTTTCTCATTTTCCATGTTTTGTAAATTGTCCATTAGCGGACTTGTTAATTCTATTTTGATGTTCAATACACTAAGTACCTTTCGTAAGGTATCCAATTGAATGGTTTCCTTCCCCTTCTCAATATCGTAAATCACAGTTTTACCAACGCCTGACATTTCTGCTAATTTGTCACGACTTAATTTGGCTGCTTTTCGATGCATCCTGATTACATCTGCTAATTCTTGAGACTGTATCATTTTTTACTGTTATAAGGTAAATATAGTCAATTATATTTAAAACAACAAGCATTTGTCGGATATTTACTGCTATGGCAGTAAATTATGTGATAATGATCCTCTATAATCATTAAAAATGGATTTTTTACTGCTAAAGCGGTAAAATAGTTGATGTGTATCAAAACAGAACACATTAGAGTTAAAATTAAAAACCCTGCCATTTCTGACAGGTTATTTTCTTCTTAGGTACAAACCACACGACGCACGCTAACTCTTTAATACTTGATGATTTGTTGCATTGGAAGCCACTATTTTGATTCATTTAGGATAATTGGCATAGAAAAACTACAATATTATGAAAAATGACATAAATTTGATAAACCTATGTAGAATACTCTTGTGTATTGAACATTACTAATTAAATCTACCTGTAAGCATGAAAAAAATAAAATTTCTTATTCTATTGTTAGCGATTATTAGTCTCGTTGGCTGTTCCGGTAAAAAAACAGTGAAGGTTTCTGAATATCCTATGTTCTGGACATGGATGGATTATCGGCCCGGGATGAATTTCGATTCGGTTTGTGGTATAATGAACGAAACGGGTATAGATGGCGTTATGCTTAATGCACCTACACCTGATGATTACCGTATAGCTATCCCCATTGCCCAAAAGCATAATATTGAGGTTTATGCCTGGCTTTGGACCATGAACGTGGAACACGGCCGGGATGCAGTACTTAAGGAACATCCCGAATGGTTTAGTGTAAACAGGAAAGGAGAGAGCCTTGCTAATACGAAAGCATACGTGGATTATTACAAGTTCTTGTGTCCGGCGTTACCTGAAGTTCGTGAGTATATCAAAAAGAAAATTGTTGCTTATTGTGAAGTTGAAGGCCTGAACGGTATTGCTATTGATTATCATCGTTTTGTAGATGTTATTCTACCAACCTCTCTTTGGTCCAAATATGGTATTGTTCAGGATAAAGAGTATCCTGAGTTTGACTATGGCTATCATCCCGCGATGATTAAATTATTTAAGGAGAAATATGGATACGACCCGTGTGAACAGGAAGACCCTTCAACCGACGAAAAGTGGCTTCAGTTCCGTTGCGATCAGATTACAGAGGTAGCAAATGAGATTGCCGGAGTAGTTCATTCATACGGGAAGGTTATGGCGGCATCACCATTCCCCACCCCGGCCATGTCGAGAAAAATGGTTCGCCAGGATTGGGGAAAATGGAATCTGGATATTGTCTTCCCTATGGTTTACCACAATTTCTATACAGGAGATGTGAGCTTTATATCTGATTGTACGATTGAGAATGTGCGGGATAAAAACCCTATGACCACTCTCTATTGCGGTATGACCGGTTCTAATGGCCCGGTCATGTTTGAATGTATGGATGAGGCATTAAAAAATGGGGCCGGGGGAATTGCAATTTTTACCGTCGGAAGTTTACGCTCACCGGAAATACGTGAGAAATTTAAAGCGTATGCCGACAGTGCAAGAGCATCACGCACTGCCTTCAAAGGAAATCCGGAAATTTCAGGCCTTAAAGTCGTAAATACAAATCCGTTTGAAAAGAAAGGTATTATGAGTGCGGTTAATATGCATATTCTGGCTTACCTGAGCCTGGCTAAAGCTTCAATATTGCCTGAACTGAAGAAAACCGATCAGGCAACTATCGAACTGGTATCAAAAAATGCGATGCAGTGCAACACTGCTGAAGATTATATTAACCGTCTTAAGAATTCATCAAGGAGAGATCAGACCCTTCAACCTGTTGCAAAAGCATTAACCGATCAATTCATCAGTGATAATAGTCCGGCTGATCTTAATCTCAGCGGGTATGAGCTGATAAAGGAATATGGCGCTACCAAATGTTATAGGGTAACTGAACAAAACAGCAAAGTTGTATTTGATGTTACTTTCTACTTTTACGGAGGAATAATTTCCGGATGGAGTGTCGAACCGGATAAAGGATCATACAAAAAATATAAAGAAAAATAGCTACCTGAATTTACTTGCAATATTACAGCTTGATAAATATTCTCTTCCTGTATAGTAGCCACGCCAGCAGATAATTGAATGCCACATATAATAAGGCATAAATTAAGCTTGCCAGTTTGGCCGTAACAGAGAGTCCTGTGCAGAAATTCAGAAAAACCACATTAAGGCTCTGATCCCCTATTTTCAATAAATAAAAGAACCAACTAAACACCCCTGCTAAAACATATATAGCTATTGCATTCGCACCGAATATTATGCCTGTTTTTGCAAAACGTTTCCTGCCGAGGATAGCCACAATGAAAATACTTGAAGCCAGGGTCATAAATGCCAGTCCCGCTGTAAAGAGCACAAAGGAACTCGTCCAAAGGTTTTTATTCAATGGAAAAATCCAGCCCCATGCCTGTCCGACAATGGTGACCAAAAAACCTGCAGTGAAAAGCCAGAGCACTTTTCGTTCCTGGTTGAGTGGGCTCGTGATAATTATTCCTGCCATCATACCCGCTATCCCTGTGACTATTGAAGGGAAAGTACTCAGTAAACCCTCCGGATCCCATGTCCCTTCCCACATACTTCCCGGCAGGAATTTGCTGTCAAACCAGCTTGCAAGGTTTATCCCCGGCTCGAGCATGGCTTTACCGTAACCCGGCGTTGGAATAAATACCATGACCAGCCAGTAGCTAATCAGGAAAATGATTCCTGTAATCAACTGCGTGCGCCAGGAAGTGAAAAGATACAACAATGAACATACCAGAAAAACAATAGCTATGCGTTGCAGCACACCGGTAATGCGCAGTTCGGATAAATTCATCACCATGATGAAGTTTAACAGGACACCAACCAGGAAAATCTTCAGAGCGCGGAAAACAATTTTGCTTACCATCTTTCGCGGAGGAACTCCTGTTGCAATTCGCTTTGAATAAGCCAGCACTATGGAAACACCTGCAATGAAAAGAAAAAACGGGAATATCAGGTCAGTGGGGGTTACCCCGTTCCATGTTTTATGCAATAATGGTGCATAAACATGCTCCCATGTACCTGGATTGTTAACCAGGATCATGGCAGCAATGGTAAAACCCCTGAATGCATCAAGTGAAATCAAACGCTCATTTTGCATGGAATCAAGTAATTAAAAAGTTATACAGTGGAAGATAAGCAAAAACAACTCAAATATATAAAACTACGACTGCAAAATCAATACAGTGGGAAATAAATGATGAATTCCAGGTTGTTGGCGTAATTTTTGTTGTGAAAAAACTAACGCTATAACTAATATCATGAAAAAAATAGTATTGATGTTCTTCTTCTCTCTCATGATAATATCATGTGAAAAGAACGAGAAATTTCCCGCAAATCCAGATTGGTTAAATGCAAAGATTTCTCAAATGGAAACTCCAGCCTATTATGCAGGGACAGTTGTATATGCATACGAATGGAATAAGGAGTATTATTACCTGATCTCAATAGGATTATCGTCATGTATGATGTGTGAATTCTATAATTACCAAGGGGTAAAAGTTGAATGGACTCAGGAAAAGAGTGATGATTTCCAAAAAAATGGTAAAAGGCTTAATATAGTCTGGCAACGACCTATCTAACTCTCACTCCCCCATACCCCTTCCCCCACCTTTCTTAATCTAAGATAAAAGTATCCATCGCTACATGGAATTACCAGCAATGAATTAAAAGTGAAACTCTGAAACACAAGTAAAATCATGGTCATCTTACTTTTTTCAGACTTGTCAGTTCATAATGAGTTCATAAAATCATGTAACTCATTGTAAAACAATTTTTTACTGTCGGGGTGAGAAGACTCGAACTTCCGGCCTCGTCGTCCCGAACGACGCGCGCTGCCAACTGCGCCACACCCCGATAAATCTCTTTCAGGATTGCAAAAATAACAAATTTTTATAATGATCTTACACATTCCCCTTTTTGTTAACCGAAATCATTCCCTTAGTACATCCCTTTCTATTTATTTTTCTAACTTGACAACTCATTTTTTATTGCTAATCCAATGACAGAAAATAACCGTATTTCTTCAATAGATATCATGCGGGGACTAACCCTGCTTTTAATGCTCTTTGTAAATGACCTCTACATGCCGGGTGTCCCTTCATGGCTTGGGCACCGGGCTGCAAATTTCGACGGGATGGGGCTTGCCGACTGGGTCTTTCCCGGTTTCCTCTTCATGGTCGGTATGGCTATCCCGTTTTCAATCGGTAACAGAATTGCTAAAGGAGACAAATTTTTCGCTGTTGCACTTCATATAATAATAAGGAGTGTCAGTCTTCTCATCATCGGTGTCCTTATGCTCAATTCCGGAAGAGTCAACCCCGAATTTACAGGAATGAGCAAAAATCTCTGGGCAATCCTGATGTATACAGCTGTTTTTCTGATCTGGAATAAATACATTGAAAACGATAAAAATTTCTTTACTATAGCCGGACTAAAGCTCGTAGGAATTGCAATCCTTGTGGTTCTTATTTTTAAATTCAGATCGGGGCAAATAGTAAATAATGGTTCATTAATTACCGGCTGGTGGGGTATTCTCGGACTTATCGGATGGGGTTATCTTGTTTCTGCATTTATCTATCTTGCTGTACGTGATAATATTCTCAACACCGTGGTGACATTCTTATTCTTTCTCGGACTCAATATACTTTCAAAACTTGATCTCCTGAATTTCCTTAATCCGGTCAAGCCTATCCTTGGAATTATTATTGATGGAAATGTTCCGCTAATTGTTATTTCAGGAATGGTAACAACCATTATACTTAATAGATTGAAAGTTGATAGCACAAGGACAATTGTAACAATTATTGCAATTGGTATTTTGAGCATCATTACAGGATTCATTCTACGGAACTGGTTCATTATTTCAAAAATTCAGGCAACTCCAAGCTGGGGATTAATCTGTAACGGAATGAGCATGACGCTTTTCGCACTACTTTATTGGATCATAGATATTAAGAAGCATAACAGGTGGACATTTTTTTTAAAACCGGCAGGAGAAAATTCCCTTACCACCTACCTTGCTCCTGATATTATCTATTACCTGATCTGGAGTACCGGAATACCCCTGCTTATCTACAAACAGTCAGGAATACCTATTATTGTTATTACCGGGTCGGTGTTGTGGGCTCTTCTTATGGCAGGGCTCACTGCCATGCTTGTACGCTATAATATAAAACTCAAATTATGAATTGCATGATGGCTCCCTTTAATTGCGAATAAGGAGCAACTAAAGTGAGTTATGAGCAATTAACTGAAGGTCATAAAAATTAACAAAATCCTTAAATTCTATATAAAAAACAAAATAGGTATTAAAAATTCAGGGGGTCAACTTAAAATATATGTATAAAATATAAAAATGTTGCATAATAATAGGGGTGTATATTAAAAAATAGTTATTTTTGTAAAAAAAATATTTACAAAAATGGCAGAACTAAGATTTAGTGCATTAAGAGAGGTTTTTAACAGGGAAACTGTTGAAGTAACCACCCCATCGAAAGTTATCTCCGAATACTTCGGAGAAAATGTATTTGACCTTCCAAAAATGGAGCAGTACCTTTCCAAAGAGGCGTATAAGGTAGTTAAACGAGCTATTAATGAAGGAAAATCTTTAACCCGGCCGGAGGCGGACCAGGTTGCAACAGGATTAAGAGCATGGGCAATCGGGAGAGGTGCAACACACTATACTCACTGGTTCCATCCTCTTACCGATGGAACTGCAGAAAAACATGATGGATTCATCGAGATTGGTGACAACGGACATGTTGTTGAAAAATTCTCAGGTGAAGTTCTTGTTCAGTCTGAACCGGATGCCTCAAGTTTTCCAAGTGGAGGTATCAGGAATACATTTGAAGCAAGAGGTTATACCGCCTGGGATGTATCTTCCCCTGTTTTTATTGTCGGAACCACCCTTTGTATCCCAACAATATTTGTTTCATATACAGGAGAAGCTCTCGATTATAAGGCACCTCTTCTGAAAGCGCTTTCGGAACTTGACAGAGCAGCAGTCGATGTATGTCAGTACTTTGATAAAGACGTTATCAAAGTTATAGCAACACTTGGATGTGAACAGGAGTATTTTCTGATAGATGAAGCATTGTACTATGCCAGACCCGACATAGTGCTTGCTGATAGAACCCTTATGGGTCATCAGTCATCAAAAGATCAACAACTTTCCGATCACTATTTTGGATCTATTCCTGAAAGGGTTATGGCCTTTATGGAAGACTTCGAGTGCGAGGCTTACAGACTGGGGATTCCTGTTAAAACACGCCATAATGAAGTGGCTCCAAACCAGTTCGAATGTGCTCCGATCTTCGAGGAGGTAAACCTGGCTGTCGATCACAACCAGCTGCTGATGGATATTATGAAGCGTGTTGCCCGCAAACATAAATTCAGGGTTTTATTTCATGAGAAACCATTTGCCGGAATTAACGGTTCAGGGAAACATAATAACTGGTCGATGGCTACTAACACCGGAGTTAACCTATTATCTCCCGGTAAAAACCCGAAAACGAACCTTCAGTTTATTACATTCCTGGTAAATGTAATAAAAGCCGTCAATGATAACAATGAAGTTCTCAGAGCATCAGTAATGAACGAGTCAAACTCTTACCGGCTTGGAGGCCACGAAGCTCCTCCGGCAATAATTTCTATCTTCCTTGGTACTTACCTGATAAATATGCTTGAGAATATTGCACGGAAAGTGACAGATAACAAAATGACCCCGGCTCAGAAAACTGAACTAAAGCTTGGAATTGGTAAAATACCGGAAATCCTTCTTGATAATACCGACAGGAATCGTACTTCCCCTTTTGCATTCACCGGAAACAGATTTGAGTTCAGGGCGGTTGGTTCTTCAGCCAATTGCAGCGCATCAATGATAGTCCTGAATGCTGCAGTAGCCAGCCAGCTGACACAATTTAAGAAAGATGTTGATATCATAATTAAAAAAGGCCGTGGCAAGGACGAGGCTATTTTCCAGGTTCTGAAAAAATATATTCTTGAATCAGAAGGAGTATTATTTGAAGGTGACGGCTATAGCAGGGAATGGCATGACGAAGCCAAAAAAAGAGGCCTTTGCAATATTGCCGGCGTGCCTGAATCAATAAGCCGATATCTGACCAAACAATCAAGGGAGGTACTCATAGGAACGGGTATATTTACAGAAAAAGAACTCGAAAGCCGTGTAGAGGTCGAATATGAGAAATTCACGAAAAAGGTACAGATAGAAGCCCGGGTATTGGGTGATCTGGCTATTAATCATATAGTTCCTACCGCTATCAGGTACATGACATCACTTCTTGATAATGTGAAAGGTCTAAAGGATGTCTTTAATGATATTGAATTTGAAAGGCTGGCCGGCGCCCGAAAAGAAGTAATAGTAACAATCTCAGATCATATTTCAAGTATCAAGAAACTGGTGAATGAGATGATCGAGGAACGTAGAAAAGCTAATGTAATTGAAGACTCTTTTAAAAAGGCTTTAGCTTATGAAGATAAGGTTAAACCTTACCTTGAAGAGATTCGCGCACATATTGATAAACTTGAACTTATTGTTGATAATGAGATATGGCCGCTTCCAAAATACAGGGAATTACTTTTCACGAGATAGAAGTTTAGTTAGTTTTTTTTCATGGTTAGAATAGAAGGATTCCTAAACAGGGATCCTTTTTAATTAAATTTATTTTCAAGCGATCTTGGATATGTTGTTTATTTAAACAATACTAATCTGTAATTAAAATAATTATATATAGGCCACGTTAATAATATTACCGGGATTCCTTAAATTGATTACTTTTATGGTCAAATTGAAGACGGAATTATGAAACGATTAATATTACTCATCTTTTTGTTGATTATTGTAGCTTCTCCCGAAGTTGCAGCCCAAAAGCGAAAAGCAGAGAGAGCTTACTCCTCTTTCAGTGCAGGGGAGTATTTCGATGCTATTGATCAGTTCAAGAATGCATATTCCAAAACGAAAAAAACAAACAAAAACTCAAGAACCGAGCTTGTTTTTATGATTGCCGAATGTTACCGGCTAATAAATGATCCAAAGAATGCCGAGATATGGTATAAACTTGCAGTAAAATCATCATACTCGAAACCTGAAGCAGAATATTGGCTGGCAGAGTCTCTTAAAAAGAACGGTAAATATCCATTGGCGATTGATGAATTTAAAAAATACAAGCAGATAGCGCCCTCTGATGCCAGAGCTGACCAGGGGATACGCTCCTGTGAGCTGGCTGTCGAATGGCTAAGGAATCCTGAAGCATATAAGGTTGAAGAAATGAAAGAAATAAATTCAAAAGAGTCAGATTTCAGCCCCGCTTATGGACGCGATGATTTTGGACTGATTTATTTTACATCCTCGCGTGATGATGCAGCCGGTAATAAAACCCATGGGGCTACCGGCCAGAATTACACTGATATTTTCGAAAGCCGGGTTGATAAAAAATCAAAATGGAGCACTCCAGTTCCTGTCGAAGTAATTAACACTGATTACGAAGAGGGGACTCCTTCTTTTTCATCAGATTGTAAAGAACTGTATTTTACAAGGTGCGAGTCAGGAAAACGCGAAAGAAAAGGTTGCGTAATTATGTATTCAAAAAAAACCGGCGATAAATGGAGCGATCCTAAAAACATCGCAATTCTTCCGGATTCGCTTGTTGCTGCACATCCTTCAATATCCAATGATGGCTTAACATTGTATTTTGTTTCTGACCTGGCAGGTGGTTTTGGGAAAAAAGATATCTGGAAAGTAACCAGGTCGCGAAGTGGAAGTGCATGGTCTAAACCGGTAAATCTTGGCCCTGATATTAATACTCCCGGCGATGAGCTCTTCCCGTATATCAGGGAAGATGGTACTTTATATTTTTCTTCAGATGGCCTGATAGGTTTGGGAGGTCTCGATATTTTCAGAGCAAAACTTCAACCAGACGGAAGCTGGTTGGTACAGAACATGAAACCTCCTGTTAACAGTTTCGCCGATGACTTTGGCATCGCTTTCGAGAATGAAAATGAACGCGGAGTATTCAGCTCAACGCGTAAAGGAAAAGGTAATGACGAATTATATTCTTTTGAGTTACCTCCATTAAAATTCAATGTTACGGGACTTGTTAAAGACGAAAAGACCGGAACACCAATTACGGCTTCTCTTGTTCAGCTAATCGCGAGCGATGGATCAAACCTTCAGGCCCAGACAGGTAACGGTGGAGATTTTAAATTTGCTCTTAAAGCCGATGTTGATTATATTTTCCTTGCCTCAAAAAGAGGTTACCTGAATGGAAAAGAAAAAGAGACAACCAAGAAACAGGAAAAGAGTCGCGAATTTATGGTAACTATCCTGCTTATACCTACCGATAAACCGATAGAATTACCTAACATTTTGTACGACTTTGGCAAATGGGATCTGAGACCCGAATCGATGGTTTCACTCGACAAATTAGTTGAGACTCTTCTTGATAATCCTAATGTTACAATAGAACTTATGTCGCATACAGACTCGCGCGACACAGAAGAATACAATCAGGGACTATCACAAAAGAGAGCTCAGGTTGTTGTTCAATACCTTATTGATAAAGGAATCGAGACTGAAAGGCTATCTGCAAAAGGATATGGCGAATCAACTCCAAAATTTGTTGATGCAATAATAGTGGCACAAAATTCATTCCTGAAAACAGGCGTTACCCTTACCGAGCAATATATTAATACTCTTGCAAATGACGAGCAGAAGGAGATTGCCCACCAGGTAAACCGCAGAACGGAATTCAGGGTACTTAGAACGGATTATGAGTCGCCGAAGAAATAATATTTTAAATATGAAAAAACTTCTGTCATTTATATTCTTTGTCCTGATTTCAGGAAACTTCTGAAACAGTCAATGGAATGGGTCTGTGATAATGGGAGAATTCAAAATTAGTTTCAATTTTTGCTTCATCATTATTTTCTATCTTCGTGGTTTGATATAAAAAAGGTATGTCCACCGAATCGAAATACAGTAAAAGAGGAGTCTCTTCGGCAAAAGAAGATGTACATGCAGCTATAAAAGATATTGATAAAGGTTTGTTTCCAAAAGCATTCTGTAAAATAGTACCCGACCTGCTCGGCAACGATAAGGATTATTGCAATATAATGCATGCCGATGGAGCCGGTACGAAATCATCACTAGCATATATTTATTGGAAGGAGACCGGCGACTTGTCAGTCTGGAAAGGGATTGCTCAGGATGCTATTGTTATGAACCTCGACGATCTCCTATGTGTAGGCGCTTACAATAATATCCTTCTGTCGTCAACGATCGGACGTAATAAAAACAATATCCCCGGTCAGATTATATCTGAAATTATTAATGGAACAGAAGATGTGCTTGAAGAGCTCCGGAACCTTGGTATTGGTATATTTTCAACAGGAGGGGAGACTGCTGATATAGGAGATATTGTGAGAACTATTGTTGTTGATTCAACAGTTATTGTCAGGATGAAAAGGTCTGATGTGATATCAAATCATAATATCAAATCAGGCGATGTAATTATCGGATTGTCATCTTCCGGGAAAACCATTTACGAAAAGGAATATAACAGTGGTATGGGAAGTAACGGTCTTACTTCAGCCAGGCATGATCTTTTTGCCCCATATCTTGCTTCAAAATACCCCGAGAGCCTTGACACAACTCTCCCTTATGATCTCATCTATTGCGGAAAACTCAGGCTTACTGACCCTATTGAAGGTTTAAATACCGATGCCGGTAAAATGGTACTTTCGCCAACGCGCACTTATGCTCCGGTAATAAAAAAGGTAATTGAAACCATGCGCTTCGCGATACATGGTATGGTTCATTGTTCAGGAGGGGGGCAGACAAAAATCATGCATTTTATTGATAATATGCATATTGTGAAAGATAATATGTTTCCCTTACCACCATTATTCCGCATAATTCATGAGCAGTCGGATACATCTTATGGAGAGATGTATAAGGTATTTAATATGGGTCACCGGTTCGAGATATATACCGGTAAAAAGAATGCCGATGAGATTATCAACATAGCGGCCGGATTCAACCTTGAAGCAAAAATTATTGGGCGCTGTGAAGCTTTTGAAGGTAAAAAGCTTACAATAAGTTCTGAATTCGGGAATTTTGATTATTA
>JBAXXU010000100.1:0-15655 GCA_037127735.1 Bacteroidota bacterium | reverse complement strand
TGATAGCTCATAATATCAGCCTTTTACAAACCTAAAGCTGCAATGTGGGTTAAGACAGGGCAGCGCTCTGCCTATGAAGATAAGTAGAAACCTTTTAAGCCCCGTAGCGGGCGAAATGGAACCTTGTAAATAATCGAAATAGTTATATGAAATCCTACCTTATCAGATGAATTTCGCTTAAAGATTTAATCGCCCTGTCGGAGAAGAAATCTGCTGCTGCAAATATCCTGTATAAACCGCCATCTTTATCAGGCATCGTTTTGACAAGAAGAAATTCCTGCTGATCGTTACGGTTGAAAAGCTCAGAATATGAGACTGCACATCTGTAACCATCTTTACCTGCTAAACAGAGCATTCCGGTTTGAAGGTTTTGTCTGGTAACCGGATAAAATTTCTTAATAACATCTTTAAGTAAATATCCTGTAAATGGCGAGGTACTATGAATACCCTTTCCCCTGCCATAAAAAATTGTATTAAAGATAATCTTCCCGTTTTCATTTTCAGGTGCAATTGCCGCAAGCTCCTTATCCTTATCAAATAACTTAAAATCAAAAGAATACATTGGTGATATCCCTTTCGCGACAGGAAATGATTTATGGATTGATTTAACTGTAATCTTTACCGGATCAGAAATATTTCTTTCAGTAACAAGATCACTGCCGGCAACAATCTTCGAGGTGGTTGGAAGCGGCCACAGCTCCTTTGTTCTGGAAGGTACTATCCGCGACACACCAGTGGAAATGATTATCTTATGAAGATTGACCGGATAATATATTTCTCCCCAGCTGAAGACAACCTTTTCACCTGTTTTATTTTCAATTTCAACATAAAGATCAATGATGGGATTAAACTCAGCGCTGTTTGCTTTTCTCAGAATCCTTTTATCAAGAATGTCGAAAAGAGAATAACCATCGTACCTGTAAGCGCCAACAAACCTGTCGCTACCGGTACTGTCGAGAAGAGTCTCTTTGACTATAACCGAATGTATTGGCAGCTCTGAAAAATCAACCCTCCCCGGGTTTGCTATTTCTCCTTCAATAACCAGATCCATAACCGGAAGTTCATACGTTTCAGTATTATCATAAAAGTTATTGGCCATATCTTAAGTGTCAATAGATTGTTTTCCTGTCCGGTTAGCATTATCTGTGCCTGTTCCTGTTTCAGTGCAACATGAAACCAAAATTAGTGAAATAAAAAGGAAGAGGGATACCTGTTTCATAGTTTTAATATATTGGTTTTTTTCATTATGACGCTTCTGTTAGTCCACGATCACCACAATGATATCCATAACATTGGTCATGGTTGGACCTGTAATGATCTGTCCGCCTGCCTTTTTGAAGAAATGGTATGAATCGAACTCCCTGATATAACGCTCAGGATTAATATTTTTCAACATTGCTTTGGGAACGGTATCCGAATCAACAACAGCTCCAGCCACATCAGTCGGCCCATCGTTACCGTCAGTTCCTGCCGACAATATTGTTATACCTTTATGGTTCTGAAGCAAGTTGGAAGCCAACAGCGTTAGATGCTGGTTTCTTCCGCCGAGTCCTTTTCCTGTCATTTTTACGGTAGTTTCTCCTCCAAATAATAGGCAGAACGGCTTCACAGCGCTTTCATCACTTTTAAATTTCAAGGCAGTTTCCACGATATACTCTGCAACTGTCGAAATGTCACCTTGCAACTGATCTTCAACAATAACTGTATTAATATTAAGTTCAAGAGCTTTCTTTTTTGCCGCCTCCAAAGCCAGCCTGTTAGTGCCTATCAGAATGTTATGAGTTTTTTTAAAAACAAGATCTCCTGTTTTTGGCGTTTCAGGTTTATCTCCTTTTTCTCCTTCTCTCAAAAAATTTAAGATCGTCATAGGGACAGATTTGGCCAAATTAAATTTCTCCAGAACAGCGATAGCCTGTTGAAAAGTTGTAGGATCGGGAGTTGTTGGTCCGGAAGCAATTACATCCAACGGATCTCCCGGCACATCAGATAAGATTAAGCTTACGAGAGTTGCCGGACAAACGGCCCTGGCGAGTTGCCCTCCCTTTACAATTGACAAATGTTTACGAACTGCATTGATCTCCTTAATGCATGCTCCGCTGTTAATCAAAAGAATATTTAACGAAATCATCTCTTCGGGAGAAGAGCCTTCGGGAAAATCAGGCAGAAGAGCTGAGCCTCCACCAGATAAAAGGCATATAACCAAATCATTCCTGTTGGCCTTGCCTGCAATCTCAAGTATTGCTTTAGTTGCTTTAAACCCGTTCGAATCCGGGACAGGATGGCCCGCTTCTGAAACATTGATATATTTCAATTTAACGGAGTGGCCATATTTTACGGTAATATGTCCCTCGGTGATCCGACTGCCAAGGATATTTTCTATTTCTGAAGCCATCATCGCGCATGCCTTACCCGCTCCTATAACATAAATTTTATCAATTACTTCAAGTGATAATTTCAGGCTTCCTATAAGAAGGATATTGTCCTTTATCGCCATCACATTGGCTATCAGTCTGTCAGGAAGAACGCTTTCTACTCCTGCCAGAAAAATCTGCTTCGCTATTGTTCTCCGGTTCATTCTATCCAAAATATTTTTTCACTGGGTTGATCATAAAACCAGATTGTTATAAAACTATGAGAGAAGTGATCCACACACAGATAAAGATAACAACTCCCATCAGAATGGTTGATGAAGAATATACTTTCAAAGTTGTATCCGGTTCGATATCCGAAAAATTTGAAACAACCCAGAAGTAGGAATCATTGGCATGTGAAACAATCATAGAGCCTGCTCCCATCGAGAGCATAACAAGTAACCTGCCCCACTCCGAATCGAGACCAAGCATTGAGATCATAGGTGCCACAAAGGATGCTGTAGTAATAATTGCAACAGTTGAAGAGCCTTGCGCAGTCTTCATGACAGCTGCAATAAGAAATGGAACCACCAGGCCAATGCTCGTTCCGGCAAGGAGGTTACCCAATGCTGCTCCTGTTCCTGTTGCCTTGATCACCATTCCAAACATACCGCCGGCAGCAGTGACAATAAGTATGGGCCCGGCCTTTTCGATTGCCTCCGAAAAAACCACATTCATCGATGTAATTGTTTTATCCTTAATTAATAACATAGCCAGCACAACACCAATTGACAACGCTAATATTGGCTCACCGGGGAAAAAAAGAATTTTCGAAAACAGACTTTGCTCACCTTTATCAATAAGAATAAACAATGACCGGAATGTAATAAGTAAGAGAGGTACCACTATTGGCAGGAATGAAAGAAAAGTGGAAGGAAGTTTGTCACCTGCATTATCTGCGCCGGTTTCAACCTCAACCTCTATGGCCGGCGGATAGTTTTTTCCTTTTGTCATCCATCTGCTCCAGTAATAGGCAGCTGCTGCACCGGGTATAGCAAAGATTGATCCTATTGCTATCAGGTACCCGATATTTACCTTGAGCAGACCGGCAGCAGCCAGCGCTCCGGGATGAGGCGGTATAAGACAATGAACCGAATATAACGAGGTTGCAAGAACTGTGGCCATGAATGGCATAGCAATTTTTGATCTTGAGCTGAACGACTTAGCCAGTCCGCTTAATATTATGAAACCTGAATCGCAAAATATAGGTAATCCTGTAATAAACCCGGTAATGCCAAGAGCAGGAGCGCTCCTGTTTTCTCCGGTTTTTGAAAGGATATACCTTGCAATACTTAGTGTTCCACCGGTTTTATCGAGTGTTATGCCAATTATAGCTCCCAGGATTATAAGGAATCCGATTGAAGCCATGGTGTTGCCAAATCCTTCTTTAATTGTACTGACAACTGTTGCCGGAGGCAGCGTTGCAAATGCAAGAAAAAGTGAGACGAGGAATAGTGCAATGAATGCTTTTAGTTTTAATCTTGACGTAAGGAAAATTATAGCAAAAATGCTTATACCTACAAGAATTGATGTGAGTAAGGTGGTCATTGTTGAGGTTGAGGTTGAGGTATCATGGGGTAAAAATGAGTCGCTAAGACAATTATAAGGAAAACAAAAGACTAAATAACCTCTTTTCCTATTGAATTTAAAATTAATAATATATTGTCAAACAGTTTTATGAAATATTAATATTAAATTTGAGGAATGAAAATCAAAATTCCTTAAACTCAAATATTATGAAAAAAGCAATTTCGTTATTTTTTTCAATGATTTTTTGCGTAGCAGGCGCTCATGCACAGCAACAAATTGACCATGTAAAGAGAACTTACATTGACCCCAGTGGAAAGGTTTATATTAATAAAGTTCTGCCGGTTTACCTTTGGTTAACCACATCCTCCACCGAAAAGTCTGATGCTATTTTATTAAAAAGCGAAGGACAACCAAAATACTCGAATCCAATGTATTTTGATACTGAGGGGAAAAACATTATCAGGCACGATTTTGCTGTTGATCAAAACACCAAACAAACAGTTAATCCTCCATTGATTGTTGATTTTGACGTTTATATTGATGGTACCGCACCTTCAACAGCTTCTACTTTTTCACCTGCTCCCAAATATACTTCTGGCGGTGTTATTTATTATGGTAAAGGATTGACAATCAATCTAAAATCGACTGATGATATATCCGGTGTAGAAAATATTCACTATTCCATTGATGCTGACACATATCAGACCTATTCTGCTACTTTACTCATGGATAAAGAGAAATCATACGTGTTTAAATATTATGGTTCCGACAATGTGGGCAATGCTGAAGATCCATTAACAAGCAGCTTTACCGTTGACCTTAATCCGCCAAAAACAAATCATGCTGTAAGTGACCCGGTATTTGGAGATATTATTTCTCCCAAAGCAAATATAACACTTTCATCTTCAGATAATTTAGCCGGAGTATCAGATACAAAATATGATTTTGACAGCCGTACTTCAAAAGTGTTTTCAATTCCGATAACACTTTTGGATCTTACTGATGGTGATCATTCCCTGACTTATTATTCTACAGACAATGTTCGAAATGAAGAAACACCTGTTACCTACAAGTTTTATTTAGATAAAACACCTCCGGTTGTAACTCATGAAGTTATTGGAGATCAGTTCTTTGGAATTAAAAAATTTATATCGTCCCGGACAAAAATCAAACTTTCTGCAACTGATAACAAAGCAGGCGTTGATAAAGTATTCTATTCTATTGATGCGAGTGGACAAAACACCTATGGTGATCAATTCCTGATTCCTTCCACCGATGGAGTGCACACCATTGGATATTGGGGAATTGATAAAGTAACCAACCTTGCAAATAAAGAATCTCTTATCCTTTCTATGGACAACACCAATCCGAAAACTAATATTACTTATGGAAATCCACAGTTTTTTACACGCGACACTTTGTTTATCAACAAGAACACTCCTTTGACTCTTGTTGCCGGTGATGAAGGTGCAGGGATTTTGAAAACAGAGTACAACATTAATACAGGTAGCAATAATACATACTCTTCATCTTTTAATATTCCTGAAGAAGGATCAAAAATAATCGATTTCCATTCAACTGATAAGGTTGAAAATATTGAGGTTTCAAAAACAAGCCGCTGTTTTGTTGATAATACGCCTCCCATTATTTTTTTCACGTTCAGCATCAACCCGATTAGTAAGAAAGATGGTTTAAATGTATATCCTTCCTATACCAGAATGTATTTAGCAGCTACCGACAGACAAGTTGGAACTGACAACATCCTGTTTTCGGCAAATGGTTCTGCAATGAAAGAGTATGCAAGCCCTTACACACTTGATGCTTCTGACAAACCTGATATGTCAAAGAAGAACCTTAAACATTCTGTCAAAGTTCTGGCAAAAGATAAATTAGGAAATCAATCTGAACAGACTATCGAGTTCTATTTAGCTTATTAGTCTCTTAGCCTCCCAATCACGGCGCCCGGTAGAGTTCAATATTCGAAATAACCGGACAGGCTTTTGATTTAGAGATAGTTACTTTGATTTTTGATGCTTTCACAATAGGAAATTTACGTATCACTTTATGGCCAATTGTTGTACCATCAAGGAGTGGTTTCCATTTCCCGTTAATAAATGCTGATACCTTGAATTCCTGAATCCGCTGACCCAGTTTAATATATTCCTGAAGTATGATTCTGTTTACTTCCGTTTCAGCTCCAAGGTCAATAATAATATCGCCGGCTGTCTGTGAATCGGATGTTGCCCAATATGTCTCAGGATTCCCGTCATATATATTGGAAGCTTCATATCCTTTTCCTCTGCCTGATGTTGCATTTACTTTCTTTCCTTTTGCAAGATCAGTTTCAAATTCCTTCCTTAGTAACTCTCTGAAAGCTATCAGGGATTTCACATCATTTTCATGCAGCAGGCCTCGTCTGTCGGGAGGAACATTCAGAAGAAGATTGCTGTTCCTTCCCACTGAAGAGTAATATAATTCCATCAGGTTCTCAGGTGAGCGGACAAGTGAATCCTGAGACTTGTGAAAAAACCATCCCGGACGAATTGAGACATCAACTTCAGCAGGAACCCAGTAATTCCCATCTTCATGACCCTCGCCAAGTATTTTGGCAAAATCGCCACCCGGATACATAGCATCTTTATTAAGGAGAGACCAGTTGGTCAGGCTGCCCATACCACTCTCGTTACCCACCCAGCGTATATCGGGTCCTGCATCGCTGAACATAACAGCCATTGGTTGTAACTCTCTTACAATCTTATGAGTATTTGCCCAATCATAAAATGTTTTATTATCTATTTTTCTTGTCTCCCTGGCGCCTCCATAATAACCGTCACCACCATTAGCGCCATCAAACCATACTTCGAAAACATCACCGTAATTTGTAAGAAGCTCATGGAGTTGATTACGGTAATAGGTTAAATATTCCGGAGTACCATAGAATGAACTGTTCCGGTCCCATGGTGAAAGATATACTCCAAATTTAAGACCATATTCATCGCATGCCTGACGAAGTTCCCTTAAAACATCTCCTTTGCCATCTTTCCAGATTGAGTTTTTCACGGAATGTTCTGTGAACTTAGACGGCCACAGGCAAAAACCGTCGTGGTGTTTGGCAGTTATTATAATGCCTTTCATCCCGGCATCTTTTGCAACTTTTGCCCACTGCCTGCAATCGAGTTCTGAGGGATTAAAAACTGACTCCTTTTCATCTCCGTAGCCCCACTCTTTATCTGTGAAAGTATTAACAGTAAAATGAACGAACATATAATACTCCATTTCGTGCCAGGCAATTTGCCGCTCCGATGGAACAGGTCCGAAAGGTTCAGGTGGTTTCACCTGTGCACAAACTGCAAAAGAAATAATTGAAATCAACAGACATAAAATACTTTTCATTTTGGTTATTTCATTTGAATTATTAAGATCATAAATCCATTAACCGCAAAGGTCATTAAGGTTTGCGCGAAGGTCGCAAAGGGTGAAGTGTGCTTTGCGTGCTTTGCGGTTAAAAAAAATAGTTATTTTGTAAGGTCTTTTATTCTTATGTTTCTGAATTTAACAAGCGATCCATGACCCAGGAATCCGATATGTCCGGTTTTGTTTTTCAATCCCGGATGATCGTTGTGATCCATTGTCCCGTTATCTCTCGGGCCTGCAATATCGCCATCAACAATTACAGTGCCGTTCAGGGTGATTGAAATCTTTGTCCCCACTATTTTAACTTCTTCATAATTCCATTCGCCCACCGGTTTCAGAAATTCTCTCCTGGCAGGGATTACACCATATACCGATCCGTGGTACTGGTAAGGTTGCAGGTTTGCATATACGGGCGCTGTGTTATCGAGTATCTGAAGTTCCATTCCTGCATAAGCGGCATCGCCGGAGAGCGGAGCTCTTATCCCAAGGCCATTATTTGCAGCAGGTGTAAGCAGAAATTCGAAACGGAAAATAAAATCGGCATACTCTTTTTCAGTATATAGATTTCCACCGGAATCGTCAGCAGGTTTAATGATTATCATTGCATCTTCAGCTACATACGATTGTTTGTTCCCCACCCAGTTATCGAGGTTCCTCCCGTTAAAAAGAGCCTCAAATCCTTCGGCTTTTTCTGCAGGAGTAAGATTAAATTCTTTTTCACTTATCTCCCTTACATATATATCTCTGAAAGCCAGGTCAGTACCATGTGCCTGCAGTTCAATTGCCCCTTTTGGGAATATAGGAATATCGCGATCCCAGTAATTCTCCATCGTGACATTATCAACAACAAGTTCTCCGTTCAGCCATACTGACACCTTCTCACCAATCATTACAATCCTGAAAGTATTCCAGTCGCCGACAGGATTATCTGCAACTTTAAGTGGTTTTGAAGGGTTTTTCTGATTATTATATAAGCCGCCGGAGCCAACCTGGGCTCCCGACTCGATTCTCGAAATATCCCATATCTGAACCTGGGGTGACCCCCTCAGGTAGATACCACTGTCGCCGGCTTTGGAAATTTTCCAGTCAACCATCATCTCAAAATCACCATACTCTTTAATTGAACAGAGATTATTTCCGCTACCGTTAAACCATATACAGCCATCTTTAGCGCTCCAGTTGGCCGGGAAAATCACATTTGCTTCTGCCTGCTTTCTCTCAAGATCAATTCTCTTCATTTTTGATCGTGCAACAGGATTTTCAACAAGTCCCTGCCAGCCGGTCAGATCCTTCCCGTTAAACATCGGTTTAAATCCCTCATCAGCAGCCATACCTGCTAAATATTTGTTTATCATCTCTTTATCGTACTCGCTCTCCTGCCCTTTTATTTTACCTGTTGCCTTTATAAGAATCTCTTTTGCCAGGGCGCCGTACATTCCTGCCTTTGAACTCACCGTGGGAAGCGCTGTCAGCATAGCAGCTTTGGCAGCCTCGGCAGAGGTGGCAGGGTCATCCAGATAGTTTGCTACAAAATAAAGCGCCGGGTAGGTTTTCAACTTTCCTATTTCGGTAATAAGTCCGTTCTTACGCTCAGAGCTCAGGGCAAAGGGCATTATCTTTCTGTACAAAAGCAACTTCTGATCATCGGACAATGAAGCTGACATTATCTGTTGTACATAGCCTTCAAAAGCGGGGCCCTCGAAGGTTTTATTACCCGAAGCGCAAATCTCAAATAATGCTGTTGACGCGGTATAATCGCACCAGTTTGTAAGCGCTTTGAAGCATATATCGCGCATCCCTGAATTCCCATTTTCAAATTCTTTTAAAACAAGAGACAGGGCTTCTCTTCCACCTGTTTTTGCAAGAACAGGAATAATTTTTTCCTTCTGAATTTTGCCATCAATTGCTTTCAGGATCGTTGAAGATATCTTTTCGGGATCGGAAATTTTATTGGCTGCAGCAGCAAGGGCTGTCTGTATATCGGCAATATAACCCTGATTATCTGTAACAGTCAGAAGTTGAATCAACTTATCCTGATCAGATGGTCCGGCAAGGCTTGCAAGCGCTTTTATGGCAGCTGATTTTACAGGTTCTTCGGCTGATGAAACATAAGAAAGAACCTCAGAAAAATATTTATTGTCTTTATTCCAGGCTAACAGTTCAATCGCGCTTTTCTTTGCGGCAGTTGTACCATTTTTCATAACAGTAATCAGAAGAGGCATATTATCGCTTCCGGTAACAGTCATAAGAGCAGATTTTGCGGCCTCCTGATCAGGATCGCTGCTGAATTTACTCATGTAGTCTATCAAAGCCGGTATAGCTTTACTTCCATTTATCTTAACTATCGCCTGAGTAGCTTCCTTCCTTATGTTCAGATCCTGATCTGACAGTGAAGCAGTTATCAGAGGTAATGCCATTTCGTCGCCACGTATCCCGAGCATTGTTATGATTTCAGGTTTTGCAGCCGGGATGGCCTTCGGAAAATAATCAATCCACTTTTTTACAACTTCCGTTCCCTGAATTGCCAATGACATCATCATAGCGGCGCTCCTGTACTTGTCGTTTGAATGGGCTGCTGCTTTGATTATATAGTTCATAGCGCCAAAACCATGAAATCTGACATAAGTATCAAGAGCAACCGTTTTGTTTTGAATAGTCGCGTTATCGTCGCATTTTGAAATGATAAGTTTACAAATCTTATCCATGGTTTTAATATCGCCATTCTGAGCTACTGCATTTGCATAGTTAAGCAAAGAGGCTGTAGCGCCGGTAATTTCCCATTTGTATGAAACTTCTCTGGCTGCTTTCAAAAGAACAGGGTATGCCAAAGGGCTGCCACTTTGGGCAAGCGCGTTATATGCAGAGGCTTTAATATTGATATCATCACCGGCAGCCCATGTAATGAATTCATTAACTGCTATTTCTGATTTCATTGATGCAAGGGCATTCATTACCGCGGCGACATTTGGAAGATCTTTGTTCTTTAGTGATTCAGCCAGAATGGTCTCTGCAGATTTTCCGCCAACAGCGGTTATTACAGCAAGAGCAGGGCTGCAAATTTCCCTGTTCGCGAGGTAAATCTTCATGGCATAAGCAGATGCATCTCCTCCAATAAGCTGGAGTTGTTTCATGAAGAAATCTTTGACACCGTTGTCTTTCTGCCCGATCGCATAGCTGATACAGGTTTTTTCCCAGGATGCTCTTTCTGTTTCTTTTCCCTTTTGAGAAAGAAAACGGGTAAGACTCTCAACAGCAAACCTCGGACGGGTATCATCACCTGTTCCTGCCGGGATGATCTGATCACAAATCTGGTTTATGCCTGTTTCTCCAAGAGCAAGCATATTTCCCATCAGTTGGTCGTTAAACTGAAGGTCGTTAGCAGGGAACCGGGCAAGAAGGTCGGCAACTTTTGTCTCAATGGTTCTTCTATCCTGAGAATAGCTTGTTATGGAAAAAAGAAGTAGTAAAATACTTACAGAAATAAATTTCCTTATTTTCATATTTTCAAATTTTCAAATTTTCAAATTATAACTTCAATCAGATTTTCCATGGTCCGCGCATTGGCGGGTTAATAAGTCTGTTGGCGCCATCATCATCAATGACCTGTTGTTTAACCGGATCATATTTCAGGTTCCTCCCCAGCCGGAGTGCAATAACCCCAAGGTTAACAATTGAACATGACCTGTGGCCATTTGACTCATTCAGGGCAAATTTTTTCCTTGTAAGAACCGATTCGCTGAAGGTTCCTATCTGAGGAGCAGGATCAGGCAGAGAATCAATGAGCTTCTCCATATTGGGGATATCCGATCTGAATCCTTTAAACACTTTTCCGTGAGGACCTTCAATATACGCTGCATTTGTATCGCGGTTTTCGCCATCGAGTATTATCTGGCATCCATCGGCATAAGTATAGGTTATTCTCCGCCATGAGCCCACAGCATCATAATGTTGTTGTGGCGCATCAATTTCGACAGATACCGGTCCGGTATCATCCTTCCCAAGCATGTATTGAACAGGATCGAGGTAGTGCTGGCCCATGTCGCCAAGGCCGCCGCCATCATAATCCCAGTAGCCGCGGAATTTGGCATGTACTCTCTCGGGGTTATATGGCTTATATGGGGCAGGTCCAAGCCAGAAGTTGTAGTCCAGTTCCGCAGGGACAGCCATTGGTTGAAGGTTATGAAGTCCGCTCCAGTAGAATTTCCAGTCGTAACCTGTTATGCCGCTGACTGTTACTTTTAGAGGCCAGCCAAGCGCCCCGCTATCTACAAGTTTCTTAAGAGGTTTTACGGTTGTACCCAAGCCATAGAACTGGTCTTTAAACCTGAACCAGGTATTGAGCCGGAACATACGGCCATGTTTCTGAACAGCCTCAACCACTTTGATACCTTCGCCGATTGTGCGTGTCATTGGTTTTTCGCACCAGATATCTTTTCCGGCTTCAGCGGCTGTTTTGGCTATTATTCCGTGCCAGTGGGGAGGAGTTGCAATGTGAACGATATCTATATCAGGCCGGGCTATCAGCTCGCGAAAATCGCGGTATCCTTCTATTTTCCCGCCGGCTGCCGCGACAGCTGAATCGAGATGTGTTTTATCAACATCGCAAACTGCCAGAAGGCGACCTTCATATTCAAAATGTCCCCGACCCATTCCTCCAACACCAATAATGCCTTTGGTAAGCTGGTCGCTTGGAGCAGTATAACCTTGTCCCCCAAACACATGCCGGGGAACAATTGTAAGTGCAATGGCAGCAGCGCCTGTTTTTCTCAGGAAACCGCGTCTGCCGAGGTTGTCTGTTTTCATAGTTTGTAGTTTTGTATCTGGTATAATAAAAATTGTCTTGAAGTCTTGTAGTCTTGTAGTCTTGAAACCCATCCTTCGCCTATGGCTTCGGCTGGCAAAGCCTGAAACTTCGATCTTCCGACTTCCGACTTCCGACTTCCGACTTTTAAAATTAATTACACTGCAATTTGCAAGTTTTATGATCAAAATACAAATAGAAGAAGTTAAATTTTTTGAAAACCGGATTACGCGTATTGCAGAAGATCCCCGGTAACCTGTTGCATGTCGCCTGTAGCTTATAGCCTGAAGCATGTTTTAAAAGAAACCCCTTCAGGCTGCGATGGCTTTTAGCCAGTTGGACTTCGCAGTGAAGGGGATGTAATGTCCCGGAGTATTGGGGAATATGGGGAGGGGAACTCCGGGACATATCAGAATTAAACCTGATAATATAAAAATTTTTCTTATCTCAATTCTGTTACATAAGTCGTTTTTGTGTTGAAAAACAGTAAAGCAATTATTGTATAAAGCTTCTGCTAAAATAGTCTGATCTACTGTTATAAATAATACTAATCAATAATTTTGTATGAATCATCAATTTTAGTGTACATAATGCACTTTTAAATGTATGAAAGATACGTTCTGTCAAACCAGGATTACAACAACAACTATTTTTTTTGATCCAAATCAATGTGTCTGGAGTAAAATGCAGAAAAATGTTTAGTCCGAAACTGACTATTTATCTCTTCAGCCATAATGTAAATTACATATTAGTCCCTCAGTATAGCTTCTTTTATTCATAAACTCTGTGAGCCTTTGTGTAACCCGTCCAAAGAGAAAGAGCGATTTAAGTATATTTATGAATAATTCAGTACAGGTTTAAGTTCATTTAATATTTGAAATATTTCCGTACAATATCTTCCATTTTTACTTTAGTCAGGGGTTTTGTTTTGTAGTCAGAAATAAAATTAAATTTTTTTGTTCTTTCAATATCTTCAAGATTACCTGAAGTTGAGACCATAACAATCATTACCCCGCTTTGCAATTCTTTATCAAGTTGAATGTACTCCTCAAGAAACTCCCAGCCATTCATGCATGGCATGTTAATATCCAAAAAAATCAGGTCAGGCTGTATGTTGTTATTAACTTTAATTGATTTTAAATATTCTAAAGCATCCATTGGTGAATCCTTCGTTATAACGATGGTTGCCAAATTGACTTTTTTGATCTCTCTTTCATGAAAGTAATTATCATTTTGGTCATCATCAATCAGCATAATGCACTTTAATTCTTTTTTCATGCTGTTAAATTTGTTATAGTGAAATAGAATGTAGCCCCTTCTCCTTCCGTTGATTCAACCCAGATTTCTCCCTTATGCAAATGTACTATTTTTCGGCAAAATGAAAGCCCGATTCCGCTTCCCTGGTATGCAGCATCGTTGTGTAATTGCTGAAAGATATTAAATATTCTTTCAAAATAGACAGGTGCGATTCCTATACCATTATCACTTACCGAGAATTTCCATTTATCATTTAGTTTCTCCGAGCGGATTTGAATTTTAGGTTGGATATCTTTTTTCCTGAATTTAATCGCATTCATGATAAGATTCTGGAAAAGTTGCCTGAATTCAGATTCATATAGATTCAACTCAGGCATTTTTGTCACTTCAATAGTTGTGTTTGTAGTTATTATCAATGATTCAAGGTCAGCGATCACATGATCAATTAATTGTTTACAATCAACATTAGTAAGTTTAATATTACGACCTAACCGGGAAAAATCCAGGAGTGATTGGAGCAGAATAGCCATTCTTTTTGTAGCATCATTTACTATTTGAATATATTTGCGCGCTTTGTCATCAATTTGATCTGAATAGTCCTCTTCAAATATCTGCATATAATTTGAAACTGTACGAAGCGGTTCCTGAAGATTATGTGAGGCTACAAAAGCAAATTGCTCAAGTTCTTTGTTTGCATGGGCAAATATTCCCAGTTCTTTGTTAAGCATAATTAGCTCATCCATTCCTTTCTTCAATTCTTCCTCTGCCCGCTTACGTTCGGTGATATCATACCCTTGTGCAATGGTGGCTATTGGTGTCAGACCGTCTGGCTCAAACAGCGTTGCTGAATTCCACAACACCGTTCGTATTGACTCGTCACTATGCATGATGTCGATCTCGACCGTTTTCCAGTATTCACCTGATAAGGTCTTGTTAATCAGCGCCATATAGTGCGAAACAAGCGCACGCGGAAACAAAATATCTATCGGTTTCCCGATAACCTCTGCTGCACCGCGACCAGTCAGTTGTTCAAAAGCATTATTAAAACGAGTGATGTTGAATCGCGGATCCCAAACGATGATGGGTACATTGGCATAGTTGACCAGATTTTCGAGATAGCTATTTGTAATGATTAATTCTTTTGAAAGTTTTTCTATCTCTTCGTTTTGCACTTCCAATTTTATCCTATGTACCTCAAGTTCGTGAAGAAGTTTCAGTGTGTTAGCTTCTGTTCTGCTTTTTCTCATTATTGACAAATTTTGTAATCACTGGAACATTCTTATAAACGGCAAATAACAATGTAAGATTTCGGCAAATAAAGGATGTAAGTATTCATTATAAATGTATTAAATGTTTTTCAATAAATAAAATTTACCCCTCCCCCCATTACATACCTGATATTCTACGTATTACAACGTATTGAGAATTACATTGAAACATGCCTTATCCATGGCAAATACTATTTTTACTGAACATAACGGCAAAATAAATGTACATTTGTAAAAGGATGGGGGAGAAGTATTCATTAAAACTAATTGTCATGAAAAACAAATTCAGGCTTTACACATTAATTCTTTGCTGTACTTTTTTATTCAGTAGTTGTGAAATACTGCAAACTGACTTATCCGGTACTAACTGGAGATGGGAAGGTGTGATGTATAGTGTCAGTCAGGCATGGACAATGAAATTTATCAACTCAACTCAGGTAAAAAGTTGGTGGGGTAATTCCAGTAACTATTATCAAACAAAAGGTGCAATAGGAACATATAGTATTAAAGGAGCCACTATTTCCTTTATTACAAGTACTACATATTCAGGTACAGGTTCATACACGAATAAACAAACAACCGGCACAATTAAAGGAAGTACTATGACAATTGAAGGTATGGCCTATACCAAAAAATAATACTATCACAAAATAATTAAACAGTGTGTTACTCTGGGGTGAGTTCGTGGGAAAAGTTATTCTTTTTGAGGCCCTGTCATCCTGTACTAAGTGACTATTTATTAAAATACTTTTTTATTATCTGGTACAATAAGTTCTTATTAATCGGTTTTAAAATATAATCGTTGCAACCCGCTTCTATTGTCTTTTCTTTTCCATCTGAAACAACGGCTGTTTGCATAATTATGACAGCTTCTTTGTTAAAGGTCCGTATTTTTCTGGTGGCCTTATAACCGTTCATATCAGGCATTTTAATATCCATAAGAATTAAATCAATGTCAGGGTTATTTTGACAAG
>JBAXXU010000099.1:0-15694 GCA_037127735.1 Bacteroidota bacterium | reverse complement strand
ATGATAGCTCATAATATCAGCCTTTTACAAACCTAAAGCTGCAATGTGGGTTAAATTAAAAAACTTTCCCATGTTTAGATTTCCTCCAACAGTCATCTTTGTTTTTCTCTCACAAAAGTTAATTGAGTATTATTGTCAGGGTGAAAGTGAGATTTCGGTTACACATATTTGGAGAGATATTTCGTTTTAAAATCGGGCTTATAAAGAGATTTTAGAATAAGTTGTTTTTTATCAGCAAAAACATTAGAAAAGTATCAATAGTGATTGAATTATTAGTTATTTTTATAGGCATGCCAGACAGAAAAAAGCATGACAAATATTATTCTCAGGGAAGGTGAATTAGCAATATGACTTTTATTACAACCATAAACCATTGATATTAATGAAATTATTTAATAAACTCATTAACTTCTTTAAGCTTTCAGCTGAAGAAAAAGAAATCGTCCAAAACGTAGTTAAGTTGGAAAATTTCCGGCGTGTGCAATTCGTTGCACTTTTCGCCATGCCAGTAAGTGCAGTGTGTATGATAATATTTGGACAAAAACTTGGGAACACAACAGGGATTGAACATCAATGGAGGACTGCTATCACAGCCTCTCATGCCGGGATCTTTATTTCATTCCTGATAATCAGCGTTCTGATCTACTTTTTTTCGTACTGGCACGCTAAAAACAAAAGGTTCGAAACGTTTTGTATCAATCTGACTATTATTATATTGCTTATGGCCGGAACCGTGATTACTACTGCCGATCAGCTGATGATATCCTCAGTAACACCATATTTAATTACTTGTGCGATAACAGGTTTGATACTCCTGATACCACCTTTATATGCGTCTCTGTATTTTATTACAACATATATCATTTTCTACTTTGCCATTTCACTCACACAGGTTAATCATCAAATCTTAATATCCAATCAGATTAATGGTATAACTGCTTGTGGATTAGGCATGTGCTTATCGTTCATTCTATGGAGAGGATACCTTATCAGAATAAAACAAAGCAGAGTGATCGAAAAAAGAAACAAAGAATTAAGGACAGCACTTGATATCGTCAATTCACAAAAAAGTATGATTGAAACGGCTCATGAAGAAATTACAGCAAGCATAAACTACGCGAAATATATCCAGTCATCTGTTTTGCCAAAAGCTGAACAGATGGAATTATATCTTGGTGAACATTTCATTCTGTTCAGACCGGCAGAAATAATCAGTGGAGATTTTTACTGGGTATCTGAAATCGGTAACAAAACAGTTATTGTTGCTGCTGATTGCACAGGTCATGGAGTTCCGGGAGCATTTATGAGTATGCTGGGGATAACCTTACTGAATGAAATAGTTAACAAAGATGGTGTTTCTAACCCCGGAGTTATACTTGACCGTTTAAGAAAGGCCGTTACAGATTCATTAAAACAAAAAGGCGACAGATGGGAGCAAAAAGACGGAATGGATATTGCCTTGTGCACTATTGACAGGGAAAATATGAAGTTGCAGTTTGCGGGAGCTATTAATTCATTATATCTGATTCGAAACTCAGGTATGGAAAACATTGGGAAAATTCATAATGAATCAACCGGGAATAACAGAATAATTGAGATTAAAGGCGACCCTATGCCGATTGGAATAGTTGATGATATGGATAATTTCGTATGCCATGAGATTGACATTCTTAAAGATGATTCATATTATTTGTTCACCGACGGTTTCCCTGATCAGTTCGGTGGATCGAGCCATAAAAAATTCAGCTATAAGCACTTCAGGGAGCAGTTAATTAAAACCAAAACTAAAACTATGCCAGACCAGAAATTATTGATGGAAAAGGTATTGAATGACTGGATAGGAAGTAACAATCAGACTGATGATATATTAGTGATAGGTTTCAGAATTAATTAATGCTCCGGTAGCCGGTTACCCTCTTAAATTGTTATTCTCGCGCAAACGATGTACCAAAAGGTTACTTGTTATATGGAGCAATAACTTTTTTGATTAAAGCAATTGAAGCTTTTATGCCTTCATCTTCGCTTAATTTAATTCCTTCGTATTCTACATCGATATATCCGGAATATTTTGAATCTGAAATTATCTTCATCATTTTAACATAATCAACTTTTGTCTCATTTCCATCTGCATCAAAATCTAATGTTTTTCCACTTACTCCTTTTGCAAAAGGCATCATTTCAGCTACTCCCTTATAACGATCGTACTCATAAAAGTTTCCTAAATCCGGTAAAGTACCACAATTGGGTTTATTTACAGTTTTCATTATTTCAGCAAGCCATTTACCGATTGAAGAATTTCCTCCATGATTTTCTACAATAACATTGATACCAAACCCTGCCGCATAATCTGATAATTTGGTTAACCCATCAATAGCTGCAGCCTGCATCTGACCCATAGTTCCTCTGCCCGCTGCATTAACCCTTATGGAATGACAGCCTAAAAACTTTGCTGCTTTTACCCACTTATAATGATTCTCAACTGCTTTTGTCCTGATTGCAAGAGAAGTGTCTGCAAGATTTCCCTCACCATCAACCATAATTAACAAACTTTTAACGCCGTATTTGGTACATGAATCTTTTAGCGCGGTAAGATAACCGGTATCTTCCCCCTTCCCTTTAAAGAACATGGAAACATACTCTACAGCATCAAGGCCATATTTAGTTTTTGCTATTCCCGGAAAGTCGAGATTAGTGATTGTCCCTTTTCCCAATGCAAGGTGAAATGACCATTCAGCAAGAGAAATTTTAAATTCTTGTTTTTGAGCAAACAGGTTAACACTAATAAGTCCCGCGAACAGGATCGTGATTAAAAAAGATTTGATTTTCATAATTATTTCATAAAATTTTTAATAAGAATCATTTAACTTCTTTTATTCATAAACTTTGTGAGCCTTTGTGTAACCCTTTGTGCAACTTAGTGTTTAATATTTTTATACCACGAAGGTACACAAAGTACATCACAAAGTAACACAAAGGAAAAGAGCACTTTAAGTATATTTGTGAATAATTCAGGTTAATTAATTAACCTCGCAATTTACAAAATTTTTTCATCTGAGATATTTCATGCCGTAATTTAAAATCCGGCAACATTCCAGCCTTCGCGATAGTTACGTTTAAGGTATTTATTGGCATCAGGGTTGTTGGGGAACTTCATTTTGACAGAATCCCATTCAAGTAGCTTGTCCGGATTACGGATTGCCACTGTTCCCAGAAGAATAGCTTCAGTCATCGGTCCGGACTGTGCAAAGTGTGATTCTGTTTTTGGACCACCCAGGCAGGCAACAACAAAACTATGATAATGGTTACCTGCCTCAAATTCAGGAATTTTATAGTTCGCAAATTTACTCTCAGGCAAAAGAACAGGAAAGCCGTCATGCGGATTGAGAAGTGCTCCTTCTGTACCAATCAGCATGGCTGATTCGGCAGGATACTCTTTTCCACTATATAAGTCCATTATTTCCTTGGGAGGATAAAACTCTCCGTCAAACCATTCAAGAGGAAGAATACCAGAATCAGTCTGATCATTGCCTGGAAACATCCAGGTTATATGGTCGCCCTGAGGCCAGGTATCAGATCTTCGTTCGGGTGAATCCTTCCAGGACTTCTGAACTTCGGCTATTACAGAAACGGGTGGTTTAAGGCCAAGACCTTTCCATACTGCATCAAAAATATGACAACCTATATCACCGGACCAACCTGTTCCGAAGTCTTGCCATGCCCTCCATTTCATCGGGTGATAAATTTCAGGCGCATAGGGGCGGGTAGGAGCAGTGCCGGTCCAGATGTCCCAATTCAGGTTTGCCGGTGCTGCCTGACCCTGAGACGGACGCGGACCAACAAGCCTGTAATCCTCAACCGCTCCCGGGCGGTTCGAACAGAGATACGCGTGTTTGATTTTACCTATTGCTCCGTCTTTAATCAGTTGAACAGCAGTCTTGTCACCCTTTCTTGAAGCTATCTGTGTGCCGAGCTGCGTAATTACACCGGCCTTGACAGCAGCTTCAGTAAGCGCTCGCACCTCCGCTACATCATGACACATAGGCTTCTGGCAATATACATGCTTTTTCTGCCGTATAGCCTGATAAGCGATAGGAAAATGATTATGGTCAGGTACAGTAACATTGACCGAGTCAATGTTATCCCCTTCCTTTTTAAGAAGTTCACGCCAATCGGTATAAGTACGCGCTTCAGGTAGAATTGCAGAGGCCTTTTTTAAATTGTCCTCATCCACATCGCATATTGCTATAATCTGCACATTTGGATCTTCTTTGAATTTTTGGAGGTCGGCCCAACCCATCCCTCCGACTCCTATGCAGGCATGGTTAAGTTTATTTTTAGAGGATGGGGCATTTGATGAGCATCTGAGGATTAATGGCGCGCCAATAGCGGCCGTTGCAGCATTTTGTATAAACTTTCTGCGCGATACTGAAAAAGCATGGTTTTTCATAAATTAATGAATTACGGGTTTGTTTGAATACTGTTCATAACATTATATCAAATTTAATCATTATTATGTTATGCCAACTATTAAAAGCTAATCTTTAAATCGTACCCCCGGCAAGATCAATACAAATTTGTTCATTTATCAACTTTTTAAATGATTGTTCACTATTTCAGTTAATTTTAACGCGTGTATTTTAACAAAATAGGGAATTATGAGTGGGTTTTTTGGAAGTATATCAAAGCATGATTGTGTGATGGATGTATTTTATGGTACTGATTACCATTCACATCTTGGAACAAAAAGGGCAGGCTTGGCATTTTACTCTAAGGAAAATGGATTTCAACGAGCTATTCATAGTCTTGAAGACGGCTATTTCAGGAATAAATTCGATCATGATATCAATGGTTTTTCCGGCAATTGTGGTATCGGCGTTATTAGCGACCAGGAAGCACAACCTATTATGGTTATGTCGCATATGGGCCGTTTTGCTATTGCCACCGTAAGCAAAATAGCCAATACGGATGAACTGGAAAAACGCTTCATGAACCAGCGTCGCACTTTTTCAGAAACAAGTCAGGGCTCGGTTAACCCAACCGAGCTGGTTGCTATGCTTATTGCAGAATGTGAGGATTTTTTATCGGGTATCAATAATGTTTTCGAAAAGATCAAAGGCTCATGTTCAATGCTTGTTCTGACTGAAAATGGTATCATTGCAGCGCGCGATAAATTAGGTAGGACACCTGTTATTATCGGAAAGAAAAAAGATGCTTATGCCGTTTCTTTCGAAACCTGTGCATTTCCAAACCTTGATTTTGAAATCGAATATTACCTTGGGCCCGGAGAGATTATTGAAATTGGCCCTGATGGTTACAAACAGCTGAGGAAACCAAATGAGAAAATGCAGGTATGCTCATTCCTGTGGGTATATTATGGTTATCCGCCTTCTTTTTACGAGGGTATTAATGTAGATGATACCCGATACAGATGTGGTGCAGCATTAGCTAAAAACGACAACGTAACGGCCGATTTTGTTGCCGGCATTCCTGATTCCGGCCTTGGTCATGCTATAGGGTACAGCAACGAAAAAAACATACCTGAAAAACGTCCTTATACGAAATACACCCCTACCTGGCCTCGTAGTTTTATGCCGCAAAAGCAGGAAACACGCGACCTGGTTGCAAAAATGAAACTCATCCCGAATAAATCGGTAATAAAAGGCAAGAGTGGTGTATTTCTCGACGATTCCATTGTTCGTGGTACCCAATTGAAAGATAATGTACAGCATTTGCATGCCTGTGGCATCAAAGAAGTTCACATGCGTATAGCCTGTCCTCCGTTAGTTTATCCTTGTGAATTTCTTAACTTCAGCCGGTCTCGGGCCAGCTCCGATTTGGCAAGCCGAAGGGCAATAATTCAACTGGAAGGCAGCGAAGATGTTGATTTGAACGAATATTCTGATGAAAGTAGTGGAAAATATCTGGCTATGGTCGAAAAAATCAGAACAAACCTTGATTTAACCACCCTTAAATTCCAAAAACTTAATGATCTTGTCAACGCTATCGGTCTATCCAAAGAAAAGCTTTGTACCCACTGCTGGGATGGATCAAGTTCTTTTTAAAAATCCACAAGATCGATGGATCTTTGGAATTTTTAGTTTAACAGACTGAATGGTTCTCTATTCAGAATTTTTCAACCGCAGGCTTTTTGAGGTTTTAGCTTAAGGGTTCAGTTGAATTGACTTCATAGCTGAACCCTTTTTCTGAAGCATTCATATTTAAGACTTTGATAATAATAAGGTTTGCGAATATTGATTCGGCTTTGTAAAATCCTGACTGTAAATCGAAAATCAGGACTTATGGAACGGTTCCTGTTTGCTGCAGATCTGATAATATTCCTGGCGCAGGTCTCTACTGACATTGCCCCTTTTTCGTGGATTGATGTTTTACCCGTTGGCATGCCGTCAGCTTTTATGGCCCTGCTTGTAATTCCGGTACTGACCCATCAGGGGAAAACCAATGTAACACTTACACCACTATTATGCAATTCATTACGGAGGGAAGAGAAAAATTCAGCAATTGCGTGCTTGCTTGCGCCATAACCATCGGCGGTAGCTGAAGGCAATTTCCCGCGGAGACTTGATACTGCAATACTTACAGTTTATTGACTGGTAATTAAACGCAGTCAAATAATAGCGTTCCATTAAAGTTATGTCAAAAAACCAATATGAGCAATAGAATTTTAAGAAAAAAGCCCCTGTTTGTCTTTCCTGGAAAGCATAGATATTCCGAACACCTGGCCAATAAATTCAAAATAATTATTAAATTGTGCCATTAACATTATTTTTCACCTCTAACTTAAAATAAGAACCAATGAAAAAGTTATTATTTACAATTACTCCCATTATACTTATGGTATTGTATAATGGCTGTGCTCCGGTTTATAAATGTGGCGATTCAAAACCTGAAAAGGCGCCGGCTATGTGGAGTAAAAACCTGAAAGCAACTGTTACTGAAAGAGATAATTTGTGTACTAATCTGGCTCTAAAAGAGAAAGAAAATTCCGGATTAACAAATGACCTGTCTGTCCTGACAGATAAGCACAAAATCCTTTCTGAACAAAACAGTGAACTGACAGTTAAATATACTGATTTACAGGAAAAGTATAAGAATTTGGTAGATGAGAACTTATCACAAACAGACAAATTAAATAAGGCACTTCTTGCAAAATCAGAGGATCTGGACGCCAAGGAAAAATTGCTTACCGAAAGGGAGAGATCATTGGATGAGATGAAGAAGATTATAGCAAGACAGGATTCCATAACCGATAGATTAAACACAGTTTTAAGAAATGCTCTCTTGGGATTTAATTCTGATGAGTTATCAGTTGAAATTAAAAACGGCAAAGTATATGTCTCAATGTCCGATAAACTCTTATTCAAATCAGGAAGCTCTGCGGTAGAAGAGAAAGGGAATGAAGCCTTGAAACTTCTCGCGGGAGTTCTGGATAAAAATTCTAATATTGACATTCTTGTTGAGGGGCACACAGATAATGTACCAATTAAAACATCAGTTTATAAAGATAATTGGGATTTAAGTGTCGCCAGGGCTACCTCAATTGTCAGAATACTGGCAACTGACTATAAAATTGCTCCTACGCGTATGACAGCATCAGGGAAAGGTGAATTTTTCCCAAAAGCTGGTAATGATACTTCAGAAGGAAGAGCAATAAACCGCAGAACAGAAATAATTCTTTCTCCAAAACTGGATGAAATAATGCAATTGCTGAAAAATTAAGGATCGCTCCTTTGTGGATAATTACCTGGAGTGGGTTTTAAAAAAGGACCAGATCACTTCGCTGGCATTAATATCCCTGCTCGTTTTTCCTATGACCCATACGGGCAGATACTGAAAACCACCCGGCCAGGTATGCCCGCCGCCATCAATACTATAAAGAACTACATGGGTTCCGTTAATGCCGTTATTGTATTCCTTTCTTAATACTCTGGTACCATCATTGGGAGCCCTGTCAGGTTCTTCGGTCACCAATGGTGAAATTGAACACTTGTTACGGTTTACCCAGAAATTAATGGATTCATTAACTGATAAAACCTTCCCCAGTTTTACCCTGTGGAAATGTCCGGAAATCTCACCCCCATCAAATGGAACCAGGGGATCATTTACATTATTAATGGCCAATACTGAAACAGGATTAGTTGGTGAACATTCAGGTAATAGCAAAAGCGGAATATTTCCGTCAACGGGAGCAATTGCAGTAATTTTATAAGATAATTCGCAAGCCAGACGATATGACATTATAGCGCCGTTTGAGATACCTGTAATATATACCCGTTTTGGATCAATATTGTAATTATTTATCATAGAGTCTATTAATGCAGAGATGAAGCCAACATCATCAATATTTTCTCTATGTGCCCGATCGTTGGCTTCTTCGTCCATTCTGCCATCATTCCAGTTTAACTCTATTCCATCAGGATAAACCACAATAAATCCTTCTTTGTTTGACAGTTTGTCAAAACCTTTTCGTGTAACGAGAATCATGCTTTCTCCATTTCCTCCCCTGCCATGTAATGCAATAACCAGTGGTAACTGCACAGTTTTATCATAAGATGACGGAATATGAATATGAAAAGTGCGTTCCAGACTATCATAAATGAATGACTCCCTGTGATCACTTCCGGCAGGTGTCGGGAACGAAATCAGATTAATTCCGGCCAGCACTTTCATAAATGCAGATAAACCAATTTTTATAAGTGACGGGAACTTTTGTTTTATCATGTTTATCTTCTTTAATATTCAATACTTCAAAAACCGGTTTATTTTCACAAAATACTCATTAAAAGAATAATTGAGTCCAAATATCATTAAAAAGGTTTAAGCCATTTCAATAAACAAGACTTCACTGACTTCAGGATTATTTAATTTACATTAGTTCTACTTTAACAGATATGAAAAACCGTCCTGTTTTTACCCTTCATCCCCAAGGGGAACAGGCCGGTTTTTCAGCTTTCACCCCTTCTTCGCTTTCGCGAAGCTTCAGCGAAGCAAAGGGAGCCGGGGTAAAAAAGCTGAAAAACCTGGTTGGATTTTAATCTGTCAAAGTAAAATTAGATGGAAGATATCAAAACCTTATTTGTAATATGAAGAATTTTCACTTTATTTATGGTGTGTTTTGTAAATAGTTAAAATAGCTTTATATGACTTCCAAATCTTCACTCCTTTGTTGTTTTTTCATTATAGTCTTTATTTTTAGCTCCAAACAAGCAGGTTCTCAGGACAAGAACTGGACTCATTTTAGGGGAAGCGATCTGAACGGTTTGGCAGTAACTGAAAATATTCCGCTGAAATGGGATGAATCTGTCATAAAATGGAAAACTGAAATTCATGACAAAGGTTATTCTTCGCCGGTTGTTTATAATAATCAGATATGGTTAACGACGGCAAAACCTGACGGAAAAGAGCTGTATGCTGTTTGTATCGACTTTAAAACAGGTAAAATAGTTCATGATATAAAGGTTTTTACGCCTGATGAAGTAGAAGGGAAGCACTCTTTAAATTCCTATGCTTCTCCTACACCATGTATTGAAAATGGCTTTGTTTATGTTCATTACGGAAGCCTGGGAACTGCCTGCATAAATACTTCCAATGGTGCAATTGTTTGGAAACGAACCGATTTAAAGTGTAAACATGTTCAGGGTCCGGCTTCATCACCAATAATTTATAAGAACCTGCTCATCCTCCATTTTGAAGGAACTGATGTCAGGTATATCGTTGCTCTTGATAAATCGAACGGGAAGATTATCTGGAGAAGTGACAGACCTGTTGAGCCTTATGGACCATTACCGGAAATTGGCAGGAAAGCATATTTAACTCCTATCATAATAAATATTAAAGGACGCGATATGCTGATCTCCAACGGTTCAGCGGTCTGCATAGCTTATGATCCCGCTACCGGTAAGGAAATATGGAGAGTTGTGGATGGAGCCGAATCGACAATTGCCATGCCATTTACAGAAAATGGGGTAGTATTCTGGTACACCGGGTACATGGTTGCCGGTGATGGCACCCAGTTTACTGATTTACTGGCGGTTAATCCCGATGGCAATGGAGATATTACCGCCACAAATGTCCTTTGGAAAAAACGGGATGAACTGTCGCGAAATCAATGCCTGACACCTGTAATCAATGACGGATTGATATATACTGTAAATACCAGGAACATCATGATGTGCATTGATGCTGCCACAGGAGAAGAAATCTGGTCAACACATGTAACATCAAATTATGACGCATCACCGGTGTATGTAAATGGCAATATCTGGTTCTTCTCTGTAAAAGGTGAGGTTCTGGTAATAAAAGCAGGCAGAAGATATGAGGTTGTCGCCCGTAATCAAATGGATTCAGGAATTTGGGCAACACCCGCAATTTTACGAAATTCAGTGATAATGAGAACACAAAAGTATTTGTACAGGATAGGAGGGGAATAGCCTCTGAAACAGATTAATTACATCTATGATTTTCTTCTCTCTGATGAAGCGAAAATTAATTGTAAGGTAAATTAAACGAGATATTATGAGCACATATTTTGCTGATTTGCACTGTCATTCCGCCATGTTCCCTTATAACCAGCTGGAATCGACTGTCTGGCATGAGCATATTCATCCTGTTTTTCCTTCTCAGGGTGATTTTATAAAACTTGCACAAGGCGGTGTTCGGGTTCTGTTCCTGTCTCTCTATCCTGTTGAACAGGGTTTCTTAAGATTTAATCAGTTGGGAATTGAAACCGGTAACATAACCGATGCCCTGGCTCACGTGATACTCAATATGCCAAAGGAACGGGCTGATGAAATACAGAGCTACGAACATAATTATTTTACTGACCTTTTTAATGAGTATGATTTTCTCCTGAGATTTGCAGATCCGTACAAGGAAAATGTTCGTCTGAACTTATTCAAAAGAAGAAAGTTTAAATTCAAAATTGTAGCTGATTTTAATGAGTTGAACACCATCCTGAATCTTGATTCAGATTTGAATCCCAACCCGGTATCAGACGACACAATTGCAGTTATCCTAACAATTGAAGGTGCACATTCTTTAGGGGTGGGTCAGCGAAATACCCTTGTTTTAGATTATACAGATCTCTCATCCACTTTAAAAGAGAATATAGCAAGGCTTAAAAAACTGGGACCTTCCGGAAAAGAAGGCCATCATTGTCCGCTGTTTATTTCATTGAGCCATCATTTCTGGAACCAGTTAGGTGGACATGCCGTGAGTTTGTGGAATATTATTCGAAAAGTATTGGATCAGAACACTGGTGTAAACGAAGGGATAAAGGATCTTGGGAAATTAGTTGTAGATGAATTATTATCAAAAGAAAACGGCAGGCGCATATTGATAGACGTTAGCCATATGAGTGTCAAAGTCAGGCAGTGGTTTTATAAGAAATATTTACGTGAGCGTGAGTTGCGGACAGGAGAAAAGATCCCGGTTATAGTCAGTCATACCGGAGTGAATGGTCTTCCAACTATTGCAGGATCGGAGATGCAGGGTACTCCGGAGACAATTCATGACGTTGCCGATGAACTTTATAACAACAGCATTAAATTTAATCCGTGGGATGTTTTCATATCTGATGAAGAGATCCTGATCATTCATAATTCAGGTGGTTTGATCGGACTAAATCTCGATGAACGCATTATGATGGGGAAAGAAGTTCTTGATGCCGCGAAAAAAAATGCAAGGTGGAAACTTCCATTGATTAAGGATACTATATGGATAGAACCATTAATTGAAGAAATTCTGTATATTGCAAAAACAATTTATTCAGAGCCCAGCGATGAAAATGTGATTTGGGACAATATTTGTATCGGATCTGATTACGATGGTATGATTACACCTGTAAAGGCTTATCCAAATGCGAATAGCTTTCCAAAACTTGACAAAATGATTTTTGAACAATTACGAAAAAGGATCAACACCGAACCATTTCTCACTAATAAATCCGATACTGAAATAAGGGAAATTACCGATATGATAGTCTGGAAGAATGCACTCAGGTTCCTAAAAAAGCATTACAATTGAAAACAATCGCACATCATTCTTATGATTTTCCCGGTTTTTTGAAGGAATAATAGGCTTTATTGAATTTCTTTGCAGGATAAACCAAAATATATGGATAAGTCTGCCTCCCGGTCTGCAAATGGCCAAATTCCCAAGCCCAATATATTTAATTTACTGAAACGCTATGCCGGAATAGTGACCGTGTTAATTTTTATGGCGCTGATGAGTAGCGGCATTAACATGCTGATTCCGAAAATTATTGCTCATGGCATTGATACTTATTCGACAAAGCATTTTGATATCGAATCTGTAATTATTGAGTTTTTGATAGCTTCAGCAGCAATATTTATTTTTACTTTCATACAAAACATTCTTCAAACTTATACATCAGAACGGGTAGCTAAAGATTTGCGCACAAAGCTATCCGAAAAAATTTCAGGTCAAAGCTATGCTTTTGTACTTAAGTCGAACCCTTCAAAACTATTAACAAACCTGACATCTGATATCGACTCAATAAAAATGTTTGTTTCTCAGGCTTTTGTCACTATTGTTTCCTCTGTGTTTGTTCTTATCGGCGCCTCTGTATTGCTCATTCTTATAAATTGGAAACTGGCATTGACTGTTATTGCAATAGTTCCTGTTATTGGCGGGGCTTTTTTTATTGTACTCAGGAAAGTGAGAGTGTTGTTTAAACGGAGTCGGGAAAATATTGACTTGCTCAACAAAATTATAAACGAAAGTATTATAGGTTCGGCATTAATACGGGTGCTTAACTCACAACAGCCCGAAAGCATAAAATTCCTTGAAACCAATATGGAGTCCCGTAATTTAGGATTGTCCATTCTGCGGCTGTTTGCAACGCTTATCCCTATTGTTATGTTTGTTTCTAACTTAGCTATAATAACAATACTTGCACTTGGCGGCCATTTTGTTATATCTGGCAGTATGTCGCTCGGAAATTTTGCTGCCTTCAACAGTTATCTTTTTCTGCTGATATTCCCGATTATGATGATTGGTTTTATGAGTAACATCATAGCACAGGCTTCTGCTTCATATCTAAGAGTACATGATGTTTTAAAAGCCACTGAACCCGTTGAAACCGGAATTATCAACAGCAATATAAAGGGCGATATTCTTCTGAAAAATGTTTCACTGTTTTATGAAGAAAAACCTATATTGAAGAATATCTCATTTTCGGTGAAAGCCGGGAGTAAAACTGCCATTATCGGACCCACAGCAGCAGGTAAAAGCCAGTTGTTATACCTGTTAACAAACCTCATTTCTCCCGGCTCCGGCTCAATAGAATTCGATGGGATCAGCATCAGTAATTACACGAAAGAATTATTCCATAGCGAGATAGGCTTTGTTTTTCAGGATAGCGTAATTTTTAACATGAGCCTTCGCGAAAATATTGCTTTCAACGATAAGGTTACCTATGAGTCTCTGGAAAGGGCCATCGCAACGGCTGAATTAACCGATTTTATTGAATCGTTGCCTCAAAAGCTTGATACTATTGTTTCAGAAAGGGGTAGCAGTCTTTCGGGTGGGCAAAAGCAGCGGATTATGCTGGCGCGTGCCCTGGCGGTAAATCCTAAAATTCTACTGTTGGACGATTTCACTTCGCGTGTTGACAGGAAGACTGAAAACACAATCCTGTGTAACCTCGAAAATAATTATCCTGATTTGACGCTAATCTCTGTTACACAAAAGATTGCCCCGGTAAGGCATTTTGAGCAAATCATACTGTTAATGGAAGGTGAAGTTATTGCTACCGGTACACATAAAGAACTAAAAGAGAGTTCACCTGAATATGCTCAGATTTATAGTTCACAACGCAGCACTCACCACTATGAACTATAATTTAAATCAGCCATCAGATAGAACAGGGCAGAAAACCTCAAATTTCGTATCGCTCCGGAAATTGATGACTCTTATTGGTGAAGAGCGCCGTAACCTGACAATAGCTTTTGCTGCCATTTTTCTGAATGCAGTATTGAGTTTGCTTGGTCCATATTTAATTGGATACACCATAGATAAGTATATTCAGACTAAGCAATATAATGGCGTACTGGTATTTGCTTCAATTCTGCTGGCACTTTATATTACAGCTTTTTTTGTAAACTATATTCAGATGCGCATGATGGGTGGTATCGGGCAACGTATGCTCTTCAGTCTGCGTAACGCTGTGTTTAATAAGCTTCAGGAGTTGCCGGTCGATTTTTTCAACCAGAACAAAGCAGGCGATCTTATATCGCGAATCAACAATGATACCGATAAGGTGAACCAGTTTTTCTCACAATCTTTAATGCAGTTTATAGGTAGTCTTTTCACCATGGCCGGCGCAGGGATTATTCTGCTATTCATAAATCTGCCGTTGGGTCTCGCGGCCTTGTCTCCGGCGCTGATAGTTTTGATATTTACCAAGATTGTTTCACCGTGGGTAAAACTCCGGAATGCAGCCGGCATGAAAAGTACCGGCAGTTTAAGCGCCGAAATACAGGAAAGTCTTGCTAATTTTAAAGTAATTATCACCTTCAATCGCCGCGACTATTTCCGTGAGCGCTTCGAAGAAGTAAATAAGCAAAACTATACAAAATCATTGCAGGCTGGTATCGCGAATAACGTGTTAATGCCGGTATATACTCTGGCTGCCAATATTGGTCAGCTTATAGTACTTGCCATGGGAATTTATTTAATTGAGAAGGGACATTTTTCAATTGGTTTGCTTATAAGTTTTATTGCTTATGTAACTAACTTTTACAATCCCTTACGTCAAATAGCGTCTTTGTGGGCTAACTTTCAGGTGGCTATGGCCGGGTGGGATCGCATTTCTCAATTATTATCGCTCGAAACCAATCTGCATTTAATAGAAGACTCCAAATGCGAAACAACCTCGTCATTCCTTCATTTTCGAAATGTATCATTTAAGTATCCTGATGGGAAAGAGGTATTGCACAAGGTAAGCTTCGATCTGGAACGGGGGAAAACCTACGCGTTTGTTGGCCCGACCGGCGGAGGCAAGACCACCACAGCATCGCTCATAGCCAGGTTATACGATGCAACCAGGGGAACTATCTTATTAGATAACAAAGACATCCGTTCTTATAAACCCGAAGAGCGCAGCCGTAAAATAGGTTTTATTCTTCAGGAACCTTTTCTGTTTTCAGGAACCGTGCGCGACAACATTTTGTACGGGAATACTGAATACTGGAACTACTCCAACCAACAACTCACGGAAGCTATTTCAGAAGCAGGACTCGAAAGCTTATTGGAACGATTCGATCAGGGTCTTGACACAAAAGTTCAAACTACCGGAGATGCCATCAGTTTAGGACAAAAGCAACTGATTGCTTTTATGCGCGCAATTCTTCGCAAGCCTGAATTACTTATACTGGATGAAGCCACGGCAAACATTGATACCGTTACCGAACAATTGCTCGACAGCATACTAAAAAAACTCCCTGAATCGACCACGCGGGTAATAATAGCCCACCGTTTAAACACAATAGAAAATGCCGATGAGATTTTCTTTGTAAACACTGGTAAGATTATCCCTGCAGGCTCATTCAATGATGCTATTAACTTGCTTCTGCATGGAAAAATTGAAAGTTAGGTTAAATGACCGGCGAAAATTTCAAAGCTATTTTTTTTAGCGTTCTGACATTTAAAGCCG
>JBAXXU010000098.1:0-15822 GCA_037127735.1 Bacteroidota bacterium | reverse complement strand
AGAGAAACCGATCACTTATCTCCTGATTATTAACAATAAGACCGGTATAAACAGGAAGGAACAATAAAGGGTCGTAACCTCGACGTTGTTTGAACTCTTCCCTGAACCCGGGACTCCAGTTCTGGGATCCCATCTCCCAACTATCAATATGAATCATTGTCCAGCCGCCACCCTTAACATTCTTTTCAGGCTGAACCTTTTTGATAAGTTTCCCTATATATGCATTGTAATGAGCATCGAAAGCAGCGGTATCAAATTTATCACATTCAAAACCCAAACCCGGGGCAGGCGCCGGACGTGTAACAGCACCGTTATTGCGTTTCACAAATCTCTGGATGGTCCATTTCCCGACCGGGATTTTCCAACTTAAGCTTCCGTCTTTCTGAAGTCTGTCTGTAAGGTCAATAATTTTACTCTGGTCAATCGTTGAACCTGAAGTTTCATGAAAACTGACGGGAGCAGGAATATAAGGAAGGACTCCCGGTTGAGAAGTGTATGGAGCGCGGTAATAAAGCGCTTTTTCATCAATCTGTGCAATTTTTAATGAAACTGCCGGAGTAGGAAAAGCTATGACTACAACATCTTCATACCAATTATCGCGTTGACTTTTAAGCGACTGAGTCAGGCTGCCCTCTCCAAAGAAGGGTTTCTTTGGTTTCGGCAGAGGAAGAATGCCTCTAAATTCAGCCGGACCCGAAACCGTAGTGTCACTTGCAACAAGGTGAATCATTGATTGTTCAGGGGTTACCCATGGGCCTCCGCTTCCGGCCCACCCGGGACCTGAACCAAGTATGACCCTTATACCGAGCCGTTCTGCTTCCCTTACGGCATGTTTATAGAGTTCCTGCCACTCTTCGCTTAGAAAATCAACTTTTCCGCGAGGTACACCAACATTTACCTCAAGAAACAACACGTAGCCGATACCTGCTTTTTTCATTGACTCAAGGTCGGCGGTCATTGCTTCACGATCGAGATTTCCATCCATGAAATACCAGTAAACACCTGGTTTCGCAGAGTCAGGCGGATTTAGAAATCCCTGTTTCAGATAGTCATTCTTTCCGGGATTAGTGCAGGAAAACAATAATCCGGCAAGTGGCAGAACAATTGCTGCTCTTAATAAAAATAATGTCTTATTCATCAAGTGAAAGGTTTGGTCTTAGTTTTTTAGTTCTTTCAAGGGACTGTTCATGTCGCCATTTATCAATCGCCCCGGTATTTCCAGACAGGAGGATATCAGGTACTTTCCATCCTTTGAAGTTTGATGGTCTTGTAAATACAGGCGGAGCAAGAAGATCATCCTGGAATGAATCGGAGAGCGCCGACTGTTCGTCAGAGATAGCGCCGGGGATAAGTCTGACTATCGCGTCGGTAATAGCTGCTGCAGGTAATTCACCACCCGAAAGAACATAATCGCCAATTGATATTTCCCTGGTTATCAGATAATCGCGTATTCTCTGGTCAACTCCTTTATAATGTCCTGCCAGGATTATGATATTGTTTTTCATTGAAAGCCGGTTAGCCATTTTCTGTGTAAATTTTTCACCATCGGGTGAGGTATAGATTATTTCATCATAATCTCTTTCACTCTTAAGCTTTTCAATAGCTTTAAATACTGGCTCTATCATCATAACCATACCTGCGCCTCCGCCAAAAGCATAATCGTCAACACTTTTGTATTTATCAGTCGTGAAATCGCGAAGATTTATAATGTTTATTTCCACAAGTTTTTTCTCTCTCGCCCTCTTAACAATTGAATGATTCAAAGGACTTTCGAGCAATTCAGGCAGAACAGTTATGATATCAATTCTCATTTGATTTTCTTTTATCTTGTGACTTTTGTCTTTTGTCTTTTGTCTTTTTAGAAGTCTATGAATTAAACAGGTTAAATGACTGCCTTCCTGTTTTCTCAATAATTGCTGTTAAATATCAAATCTGAGTTGTACGCGGAATCCTATATCAGATACATTCGGATGATTGAGGTATGTAAAACGTTTAATAAGATCAACCCTGAATATTTTCAGAATATTTGAAACTCCAATGCTTGCCTCAATATAGGGTTGTTTTTCTAAAGTATAAGTCAGGGGTATTCCATTACTATTAGTTGGAAATTTAAATAGATCATTTTGATAATCAGGATTATTGGTTTTGCTGAGCCCTCCGTATAATACTTTACCAGACACAATTTCCCTTAACTTGAGTTTTTTTAGAAGAGGTATTTTATTGAAAAAAAATCCGTTAAAACAATGATCTACATTAAATGAAACATATTGATCACTAACGAATTCCAGAAAATTCATCAGGTTATAAGAATTTTTCTGATATGAGTATGTCTGATTTGCAGTGTGTATAAATAATATTGGGTAGGGTAACTTTCCGATTATTTTGCCTGCTTCAACTGAGATGTCAGTATATCCGAAGATAGAGATATAATATCTTCTGCTTATGTTCAGTTGAAGACGCAAATAGTTAAAATTGTTATAGAATGATTTTGAACCACCTGAAATTTTAAGTTGCATAACAGGATACTTTCCAGGGAATGGATCTCTATACAATTTCCCCTGGTAAAATGATTCATTTGGGGCATAACGAAGGTTTAGATATAGTTCAGAAGTATTTATATTTCTTATATCATTTGTCAATGAGCTGTAATCATTGGTATTAAAGCGAAGTTCTCCTTCCGGCGATTGCCGCGTATAGCTAAAACCTAAGAGGAAAGAGAAATGATTTTCAAATTCATTAAGGTATTCGGCTTTAAGAGTTTTATTTAGCAGAAATTTATCGTTAATGCCTCTTTTGAAAGATAAGAATATGTTATCTCCTTGTGTAAACTGCAGTTCCTGCCCGGGTATTTTAGTGTCATCCTGATAACTCAACTTTATAGATTTTACAGGGAATTGGAAAATTGTACCTGAAGTTAATGAGTAAGTTACACCTGCACTATACTTAAGAATATTGTCGGTAAGACCATAAGCCGCATAACCGTCAAAAGTTATTTTTTTGCTAAAACCGGTTGTTGTCCTTCCTCCAAATCTTAACCTGGATCCTTCCACAGGATTAAAACTGTAGAAACTTTCGTCAGGTCCTATTTCAATTTTACCGATATCTAAATAACCGGTAGTAAGAAGAGTAAATAAATTCATCCTTCTTTTAAATGCCGGAATCTTTTTGATACTGTCGATGGTTGTATAAATTCCTTTTTCTGATTTTGTAAGCGGAACATACCGGTTCGATTCCCAAAAACCTGCACCATTTGAGGACAAATCAAACCTTTCAATTTTCTCCGGACCTTTAAAGATCATTTCCTTGATAGTTTCATTGATTTTATAATCTTTGTAAAAGATGGTACGTTGTCCATACAATCCCAAAGAGTTTTTTGCGATACCAAAATCAATTGAAATTTCGTCTTTTGAAAGCAACCAGCCTTTCTGTCCGAACTTTTCAAAATCTTGTGTGATACTGATTTCCTGAACCCAATCAATATTAATATTCTTATTCATCCCCATGTCGATTTTCCTGACAGCATAACTGCTATCCATGGTTATGTAAAGATCTCCATGGAAAAGAAAATCCTCTTTGTTTCGCGGTTCAAAAAACAATTTTAAACATTTAATATTGTCAACGGATAATGTGTCGAGAATATAATATCTGTAGAAAACAGGAGCGGTTTTAGCGATTGGACTTAAGAATTTGTTTGTCAGAAACAATATTTCATTATCGTAAATATTTATATTCTGATACAAATAATTAAGATATCCGGAAACACCTTTATTGTCAAGATATTCATTAAGATTGGTAGTTTTTTCAGCACGGATTATTTCTTTTGTTTCTTCAGGATCTTTTTGGTAGTAATGATCAGAAAGTGACTCCTTGATAAACAATGGAAGAACAGTATTTCCAATACGTTTTGTGGTATCTATGTTATCAAAGACAAACCTGAATTTTCCGAATAGATTACCCTGTTTGAATTTATCTGTTATGTTGCTTAATGCAAACTGTATCTTTTCATACTGTTTAAATTCCAGGTAATTGAATCTTTCTTTCCTGTTTACATCTTTATTCTTTATTACTTTTTCAATGATCTCAACTGCCGGATTATTTTTGTTTTTGTACTCCTTCCTTGAAGGTTTTATTATCACTTCATCAAGAGAAATTGTTGATAAACTTAAACTGATGTTGATTGTCTGGGTTATACTTTCAGAAAAGTTTCTGGATTCGGTTTTGTAACCTATAAATGAGAAGACAATTTTTTCTGCCGGAACTTTTGTTATAATACTATAATTTCCTTTATTATCCGTTATTGTTCCAACGGTTGTCTGCTGCAGAATAACTGAGACACCAATAAGAGGGGTACCTGTCTTTGCATCAATAACAAGGCCATTTATAACCGTTTTATCAGATATCTGAGAATATGAATCCAGACAGGCCGATAGAGTTATAAAAAAAAATATTGAATATAAATATGACTTTATTATTGAACCCATTCATATATATTCTGAAAAGTTTTGATTTAGTGGTGTCAAAGATAGTGAATCCACGAAAATCTTCAATGAGTTATTTCTGAATTCGAAAAGCCTCTCTAAATTGTTTATTTGAAAGTCTTATTGCTTTTTATATTTTTGCGACTCAATTCTGAGTATGCATAATAGCCGGATAAAAACATGGGCGCACCTTTCACTTCTTGCAGCTAATATTATATATGGACTTAACTATTCCATCGCCAAGTCTGTAATGCCTGAAGCTATTAAACCCTTTGCCCTTGTATCTTTAAGGAGTATCAGCGCTGCTGCATTATTCTGGATCACAAGTCTCTTTATGCCAAAGGAACCGGTTAACCGGAAAGATTTACTGTTTCTTTTCGGCGTTTCTTTTTTTGGGGTTGTTATAAACCAGACACTTTTTCTTGTAGGGCTGGATCTTACATCGCCGATAAACTCCTCCATAATACTATCGACGAATCCAATATTTGCTTTTGTCTTTGCTGCGCTGATACTGAAGGAGAAAATAACATTTCTGAAAGGGACCGGTCTTGCTATTGGTCTTTCAGGTGTGTTATTGCTGATATTGCAGAATGGGACGCCTGACCTGGCAAGTTCAACATTTTTAGGAGATGTTTATACGCTCGTTAATACTATCAGCTGGGCATTTTTTACTGTAATTATTAAAAGGATGCTCGAAAGATATCATCCGGTAACCGTAATGAAATGGACATTCCTGTTTGGAATGGTTACTAATATCCCGGTAGGGTATCATCAGTGGAGCACAATGGATTGGTCAGCAACTCTTCATAGCTGGCTTGGTATAGGTTTCGTTGTTGTCTTTGCAACTTTTCTCGGGTATCTCCTTATCACCTTCGGTCTGAGACGGCTTAGTCCCACCATTGTCAGTACCTATACCTATATTCAACCAATTATAGCAGCATATCTCGCATCAATATTAGGGCAGGATCATATTGATCTGGTTATGATAGTCTCCGCTATACTTATTTTTGCCGGTGTTTTCGTGGTTAGCAGGCAAAAAAACATTAATTAATGAAAAATATCTTTTGTTATTGTCTCAATTTTGGTTTATTTCAGGTTATCCTGGCATACGACTACCCTGAACCCTGAACCCTGAACCAGTAACCTTCCTGCCAGCACTATTTTCTTGGCGCAGACCGTTTAAAACCGGTAATTTTCATATCAGGATCGCTGTTAGGATCATAATTCTGGTTGTCAGAATATACAATATCACCCGATGAATTGATCCATCTGTTTTTCCAGTTATCAGTATCAATTTCTTTTTTGCCGGTGAAGGGATTTGTATATTCATTCTGTTCAGTTAATGTATAATACATATCCTTGTTTATTTCAGAATATGTGTTTCTACGGCTTTCATTTATGGCATTATCCATCGCCTGGAGCTCTTGTTGAGTTGCGGCTATCACCCCCGAACGCTGTCGCTGACCATTTACTTCTCCGGCAATCCATTTAAAGTTCCAAATACCTGAATTCTGAATTACATTCAATACAGGTTCCCATTTTGAAAGTTCATTTGCCGGTGCTCTGATAAACATAGTCTCCCTATTTTTCCAAAGACCGCCTCCATTCATGCCATAATCTTCAATTACTGTTACCATCCGTTCAAGATATGCCCTGCCGTTTTCTTCATAAGTGAATTCCATGATTGCCGACCTATACGACATATTTGTGTACATCTTAACCCCCGGATCGACCATTGCCGAGTAACGCGCTTCCAGCCGTGGAAGGGTTTTATTGCTTTTAACATTTACATTTACAGCATTTGGGTGAGCATAAGGTATTGCAACCTGAAGAATGAATGTTGCAGGATCCCTTTTTCGCCTGACCTGTGTATTATTAAAAACCGCTCCTTCAGGATTACCAAATGCTTTGCTCTGATCAATGCACATAATTTCCGGAAGCCATCTGATCATAACGCTTCCTGATGCATCTTTCTTTACAGCGAAGTCAAATTTACAATCAACCATATTGTTTGCACCGGCAATATTTGGATCAGTAAACCTGATGGCCCCGCCTTCAAGGCTCCATCCCCCGGGAACAAGTAAACTAAGGGCTTTTTCATTTGGCTCCTCAAGCCTGTTAAAAAGAATTGCATTCTTCTGACTGGAAACTGTCAGACTAAGAAATGTAGATAAAATAGAAAAGAGAAAAAGTTTCATATCGATTTGACAATTTAATTATGTTATATTTTTTGTCTTTTGTCTTTCATAAACCCAAATCTCCCCACCTTTGCATCACGCAGTATCTCCATCTCGCCAGAACTCCTCCTACCTGTCTATAGCCCCCGACCCAATTACCTCATCTCCCTCATACCAGGCCGCGAACTGACCGGGAGCTATACCTCGTTGCTGCTTCTCAAAAATAATATAAATTCCTCTTTCGCGAAAGTAAAGCCTTGCCTTCTGTAATGGCTGACGATATCTTATCCTGACCAAATAGTCGCGACTTTCTCCTTCTTCCATTCTTAAATCTTTCCTTATCCAGTGTGTCTCATCTTTCTTTATAAACAGCCCTTTGCGGTTAAGCCCTGGATGCGACTGACCTTCACCGACATACACAATATTATTCACCACATCGGTAGCTATTACAAACAAAGCTTCTTTATGTCCTCCGACATTCATCCCTTTCCTTTGGCCAATCGTGAAGAAATGTGCCCCGTTATGCTCTCCTATAATTTTTCCATCGGATGGTTTGTATTTGCATGGCTCAGTTGTTTTGCATAATATTTCTTCTGATACTTCATTGCAAGGTAATTCTTCGATGCTGCCAGGGTAAAACTTTATATCTTTTATTTCAACTATATTTCCCTCCTTCGCTTTTAACTTCTGTTGCAGGAAAGTTGGCAGATGTACCTTCCCGACAAAACATATCCCCTGCGAATCTTTTCGCTGAGCAGTTGCAAGTCCAAGCTTATCAGCAATCCTGCGGACTTCAGGTTTTGTAAGATCACCGATCGGAAAGAGTGCAGTTGCAAGTTGTTCCTGACTAACCTGGCAGAGAAAATAGCTCTGGTCTTTATTATTGTCTTTACCTGAAAGAAGCCTGTAAATAGTTTTGTCACCTGATTTTATTTCATCTTTTCGGCAATAGTGGCCGGTTGCAACAAAATCGCTACCCAGTTTTTTTGCCTCCTCAGCAAATGAATCAAATTTTATCTCCCGGTTACATAATACATCAGGGTTTGGTGTACGTCCTCTTTCATATTCAGCAAACATATAATCCACCACACGCTGACGATAAGGAACACTCAGATCAACCTGATGAAAAGGTATTTTAAGCTTCTTTGCAACCATCTCCGCAAACATCAGATCATCCTCCCAATGGCAGTCGCTTTGAAGCAAACCTGTAGTATCGTGCCAGTTTCTCATGAACAGACCGGTAACATTATATCCCTGTTCCTTCAGTACCCATGCGGCAACACTTGAGTCAACGCCTCCTGATAATCCAATTACGACTCTTTTTTTCACTTAGCAAAGATAGAGAAAAATGCTAACTTTAACCCATTATGAGCCAGGGTACATTGACAATATGCAGCGCATCAACTGGATCGGGCAAAACTTATAAACTGTCAGTTACTTATCTTACAAGACTGTTTAGATCGAGATATAACTACAGGAGGATCCTTGCAGTAACCTTTACCCATAAAGCTACTGCTGAAATGAAATCGAGGATTCTTGATAATCTCAATAAACTGGCAACAGGAGAAAATTCAGATTATTTACCCGGACTGGTAAAAGCAACTAATAAAACGGAAGAGTGGATCAGGAATGAGGCAAAGGAAATACTGAATTCTATCCTGCACGATTTTTCCAGGTTCTCCGTCTCCACTATAGATAGTTTTTTCCAGAAGATACTCAGGGCTTTTGTCAGAGAGGTCGGACTCCATTCGGGATTTAATATTGAACTTGACCATACTACAATTCTTTCTTCGGCTGTTGATGAGATGATTGCATCGGCAGCATCCGATATTCAACTTAAAAACTGGCTGACGACCTATGCAATGGCCAAAATAGACGATGAGAAGAGCTGGAATCTGAAAGATGAGATAATAAAACTTGCTGAAGAGCTTTTTAAAGAAAATTTCAAGATTCTCTCTGCTGCTGAGCGATCAAAACTTGAAGACAAAAAATTCCTTCTTGAATACATTGAAAAAGTAAAATCTATATCCTCCTCATTTGAGAAACAATTGCTCGATTATGGTAAGAGAGCTGATGATCTGTTTTCAAAATTTGAACTGTCAGATGAAATGTTTTACAGGAAGGGTCAGGGAGTACCAAAGTTTATAAGAACGCTGATTTCAGGAGGAGTGAATGGTCCGAACAGTTATGTCCGTGAAATAGATAATGACCCTCCACGATGGTCCACCGGTAACACTTCACCACAGCTGCAATTGGCGATATCAAATGGCCTCGGCAAGGTTCTCAGTGAGGCAATTCATTACTTTGATGAGAAGATAGTTGAATACAAGAGCGCGGATGCTATTCTGTCAAACATTTACGCGCTCGGAATCCTGTCGGATGTTTTACACAATGTTCATCTCATAACTGCTTCAGAGAATAGCTTTCTTCTTTCCGATGCAGGTGAGTTGATTAACCTCATAACAAAGGGTGATCAGTCTCCTTTTATATACGAAAAGGTGGGCAACAGGTACGAAAATTTCATGATTGATGAGTTTCAGGATACCTCGATCATCCAGTGGAATAATTTCAAACCATTAATTGAAAACAGCATGGCAGAAGGTTTTGATAACCTCGTTGTCGGCGATGTTAAACAATCAATTTACCGGTGGAGGAACAGCGACTGGCAGATTCTTGGTTCAGTATTAGACAAAATGGTTGATAATGACAGGTTTATAAGCGATCAGTTAACAACTAACAGGAGAAGCCGTTCAAATATAATCAAATTCAATAACACACTTTTTTCAACCATTCCCGGGCAGGTTGATGAAGCGCTTGCCGGTGACACACTCCCGGTGAGTTTCAAAAAGCTCTATTCTGAAGCAGTTCAGAACGATCCCGGTAAAAGCGTAGGTGGCTATGTCAGGTTGGAGTTTATAAAAAATAAGAATGAACAGAAGTGGCAGGAAACAGTACTTGAACGACTTCCCGGTGTCATAGAATCTTTTCAGGACAAAGGTTACAATGCCTCAGATATTGGAATTATTGTGAGGGATGGAAAGGAGGGGGCGCTGGTTCTGCGATCATTGATTGACTATAATAATAAAATGCCCGCTGAAAGGAGACACACTTATAATTTCAATGTAGTATCAAACGATTCTCTGTTACTTTCAAACTCTCCCGTAATTAATTTCATCATTGCAGTGATCTCCGTGGTCAATGATCCCCAGGATATGATAAGCAGGGCCATGATGTTAAGATTCTTTCTTTTGGCAAGAGGAGATGAAGATGCCGATAAAGCGCCAATAAGCAGGGATAAACTTATTGAAGGATCAAGGGTTTACTTTCCCGAAGGATACGAAGGGTTTCTCAACCTGGTAAGGCAAATGCCCCTCTTTGAAGCAACTGAAAGCATTATAAAGTTCTTTGGTCTGGGAGAATATTCATGGAACGTGGCTTATCTGAATACTTTTCAGGATTATGTTGTAAGTTTTACAGGAAATAAGAATTCTGATATACAATCATTCCTCGATTGGTGGGAAGCAACAGGTACCAGAAAATCAGTTATTTTGCCCGGGAATCAGGAAGCAATGAGGATTCTGACGATCCATAAGTCGAAAGGGCTTGAATTCAAGATTGTAATATTGCCCTTCCTCTCCTGGAACCTCGATCACATACCCTCTAAACAGCCAATTCTGTGGGTTAAACCGGCTTCGCCTCCTTTTAATGAGCTTGGTATTGTCCCGGTCAAATACAGCAAGGAGTTATCCAATACAATTTTTGCTGATTATTACAAAGAAGAAAAATACTCGGTTTACCTCGATAATATAAACCTGTTATATGTAGCACTTACCAGGGCAAAAGACGCTATATATGGATTCTCGCTTGATAACCCCAGATCAGAAAATACAATTTCGGGAATACTTAAGAATGCCATTACGCTAAATTCCAACCTCTCTGATGCTTCAGGTTTTGTTTTGAATAGTTTTTATGATAGTGAAGAAAGGGTATTCGAATTCGGCGAAATTCCTGAAAGTATAAGAGAAGCAACTGAAAACATGAATCTTACCTTTTCAAGATATTCTGTTAGCCAGTCTATTGAATCTTTGAAGCTTAAACTTCACGGTGAGAATTATTTTTCGTCAGATAAGATTGAGTTGAAGAAAAAGATAAACTACGGAAAACTTATGCACGAGGTATTTGAAGGAATTAATACACCAACAGATATCCCTTTTGCTGTAAGGAAACTGGTTCTTGAAGGGAAGTTACCGGAAGAGGAATCATCTGAAATTGAAAAAAGAGTTAACTCGCTCATTAGCGCCCCTCAGGTTGCCGGTTGGTTTTCATCAGGGATTGAGGTAATGAAAGAAGCCGGCATACTTATGCCTACAGGTAATATCAGAAGGCCCGACCGGGTAATTTTTAAAGATGGAAAAACAATTATTGTCGATTTCAAGTTCGGGGAAGAAAACTCTCATTATGCCGCTCAGGTTGACCAGTACCGGGGTTTACTTATTGATATGGGTTATAATAATGTAGAAGCCTATATCTGGTATGTTGATAATAATAAAATTGTATCTGCATAAACCTCTTAATTGCTAAAATAAATACAACCTGTTGAGTTTATTGGTTTTTGACCCGCTTTTATGAGAAAAAAAGATTAGCATTTTAGAATTTGTTATCTTTGTAAAAAAGTTAGTCAGATGCCTAAACTTTATGATTATTTTGGATTGGTTTTTCTATTTTATTCACAAGAGCATGAACCAATTCATGTTCATGGTAAATATCAGGGAAAAGAGAGCAAAGCCGAGCTGATTTATGAAAATGGGAAATTTAAGGAAATTATCATAAAAGACGTACAAGGGAAAGTGCCACTTGATTCTCGGAATTTGAAAAAGTTCAAGAAAGTAATTGAGCTTTATCGGGATGATATAGTACGAAAATGGATAGACTTTTTTGTATTTAATATTGAGTTTGCACCTGAAAAAATTATGAAAAAACTTTAGAGTATGGTAATATCAATAATTAGTGCAGAATATATTGGAGGTTATGAAATAAAATTTTCATTCTCGGACGGAATTGTAGAAATTATTGATTTTAGCGAGTTTTTGAAAAACGCTAAGAATCCAATGACCAAAAAATATCTTGACAAGAAATTGTTTAAAAATTATTCAATTGAATATGGAGATATAATTTGGAATGATTATGAAATGTGCTTCCCCATTTGGGATTTACATGAAGGGAAAATATAAAAAATCAGAAACCGCTTAGGGTTGCTAAACGGTTTCCATACTCCTTTAACACTTACAACCTTGCAGTTTGGTCACTGAGCTGAGTCAAAGTTATTAAATTTTTGTCTTTTAAAAACTTCTTAATAAAATATGAGAACTATTGTTCATTCTAAAACCGGTCAACAATGAACCCACTCCAGACCAATGTCCGTAACTACTAAAGATATCAGAATATATCCCTGGGGCCACACCCGCAGATTCAATGCCTATTCCAATTATTTCAGGCGTATCTATGGCGCGAGGGTTCAGAAGGTTTCCATTGATGCAGGTTTTACCTGTCCAAACCGTGATGGGACAAAAGGTTCCGGCGGATGTACTTATTGCAATAATGATGCATTTAATCCTTCATATTGTGTACCTTCAAAAACGATTATTAAGCAGATTGAAGAGGGGATAGAGTTTCACAAGTGGAGATACAGTGAAGCTGTTTCATACCTGGCTTATTTTCAGGCATACTCAAATACTTATGCTCCATTGGAGGTGCTGAAGAAATTATATGAGGAGGCATTAAACTATTCTGGTGTAATAGGTCTGATCATCGGTACTAGACCAGATTGCATTGATGAGGAAAAACTCGCCTACCTGAAGGAACTTTCCCTTAAATGTTATTTGGCTGTCGAGTATGGTATTGAATCGTGTTACAATAAAACTCTTTTAAGGATTAACAGGGGACATACATTTGAAGAGGCAGTCGCGGCTGTCAGGAGAACATCTGAACTTGGAATAAATACAGGCGCTCATTTTATATTCGGTCTGCCCGGGGAAACACGGGAAGAGATGCTTAATGAAGCTGAAATCATTTCGGGTTTACCCCTGACAACGGTGAAATTCCATCAGCTTCAAATAATAAAAGGAACGACTATGGAGAAGGAATTTCAGAATAATCCTGATGATTTTGAACTATTTACATGGGAAGAATACCTCGATTTTTTTATAAGATTTATCGAAAGGCTCAATCCTGCATTTGTCGTTGAGAGGTTCACAGGAGAAGCGCCTCCGCGCTTTTTAACAGGAGAGGGGTGGGGTAAAAAACGCACCGACCAGATCGTCAACCTTATTGAAAAACGCCTCGAAGAGGTTGATACGTGGCAGGGAAGACTTTATCAAGACAAAAGACAAAAGTAAAAAGACAAAAGAAAAAAGACAAAAGTAAAAAGACAAAAGTAAAAAGACAAAAGTAAAAAGTAAAAAAAAAGGTAAAAGACAAAAGGCGAAATCCGCAATCCGAAATCCGAAATAACCAAAAAATGGAATACTTCCTCGAAAACATTGCTAAATCGCTTTACTGTGAGTTCGGAAACACACTAAACCGTCACTGTCTGGTTTTTCCAAACCGCAGAGCGGGACTTTATATTCTTAAGTATCTGGCTGCCACGATCGAAAAGCCTGTATGGACACCCTCAATTTTAACAATTAATGAATTATTCATATCAAATTCCTCATTGCAGATAGCCGGTAATGAACTGCTCCTTTTTGAACTCTATAAAGTTTATCGCGGAATAAAAAAAGCACCTGAGAGTTTTGACGATTTTTACTTCTGGGGCGATATGCTTCTAAACGATTTTGACGACATCGACAAATATCTTGTTGATGCTTCACTTTTATTTCGTAATGTACAGGATTTGAAGAATATCGATCTGCAGTTTGGTGGTCTGACAGAAGCGCAGGTTGAAATAATTAAAAGATTCTGGGTAAATTTCAACCCCGATAAACTTACTAATGAAAAATCAGAGTTTATAAGTATCTGGTCGGTTCTTTTTGATATATATTCTGCATTCCAAGCCTCATTGAGAGAACAGAAACTTGCTTATGAAGGTATGATATTCAGGGAGCTGGCCGAAAACTCTGAAAAAGATTATACATCCGGAACCCGTTGGGATATCGTTCATTTTATAGGATTCAACGCGTTAAATGAATGTGAGAAAGTTGTTATGACCAGGCTTAAAAAAGCCGGGAAAGCCCGCTTTTACTGGGATTATGATAATTCCTATATTAAAGATGGCAAGTTAAACTCGGCAGGTTTTTTCTTACGCGATAACCTGAAATTTTTCGGTAATGATATGCCGTCAGACTGGAGTTATGATACAATGATTTCATCAGGGGCTGACTCCTTACGGCATCGCGTTATTAATACTTCGTCTGATGTTGCCCAGGTTAAACTTATTTCTCAATTGATCAGGGAATTGCCTGAACTGACACCTGATAATGCTCATCACACGGCTGTTGTCCTTGCTGATGAGAACCTGTTGATGCCGGTTCTTACCAGCCTTCCGGAAAATATTGGTGACATCAATATTACCATGGGGCATCCTCTTAAGCAAACCCTTGTTTATACTTTCATGAAGCATCTCATGGATCTTCAAAGAACTGCAACTATCGTGAATGGTGTTGCACTATTCAGCCATAAGGATGTGATCAGCATCCTGAAACACACATTATTGGCAGAATTATTGAGCGATTCAATTGATAAATTAATTAATGATATAACAAAAACTAATCTCACGTGGGTGCCATCTGATCTTTTTGCACGATCAGAACATCTTATCAGGCTCTTTAGAAAGCCATTAACTCCTGCTTTACTGTCTGAATATTTTAAGGATATCCTTTCATTTATTACCTTAACTGATGAAAAAAAACAGGATAGCTCAGGGAAATATTCCGTGCAGCAGAATATCAGGAACGAATTTATTTACAGGGTCGTTCAGTCAATTAACAGGCTGGAGACAATTGTAAATAATTCTGATGTTAGTTTTACCACAGATACCTACATACGGATTCTCGACAGGATGTTAAGAATTCAGTCTGTTCCGTTTTCAGGTGAACCTCTGTCGGGTGTTCAGATAATGGGTATCCTTGAAACTCGCGCTCTGGACTTTAAGAATCTGATTATATTGTCAGTAAATGAGGGAGTTTTACCTGCTGTTTCTTCAGGTTCATCATTCATCCCGTTTAGTCTTCGGGAAGCCTTCGGTCTTCCATCTGTTAATCACCAGGAATCAATATACGCTTACCATTTCTACCGCCTTCTTCAAAGAGCTGAAAATGTAACATTTATATATAATTCCAACTCAGAAGGATTAAGAAGCGGGGAGATGAGCAGGTTTCTTATTCAGATGAAGTATGAAACGGCAATGAAACCCGATTTTATGAACCTGAATTTTGAGATAAGAACACAAGGTTCAATAAGGGAATGTCTCGAAAGAACTGAAGAACACGTACTCCAATTAAACTCCCGTTTTCCGGACAGGAGCAAAGACAGTATATTGTCTCCTTCAGCTATAAATACGTGGTTGAATTGCAGGATGAAGTTCTATTACCGTTATATAAACCGCTTGAAAGAACCTGAAAAGGTCTCAACAGATATTGATCCCGCTATGCTCGGTAATATTTTGCACGAAATAATGAGGAGCATTTATCATGATTACATAGGTCAGGTTCTTACCGGAGAAATGTTAAATTCGATCATCAGAAATAAGCAGCATCTTGCAAGTATCACTAATGCAGCCATTAATAATAAATTCAAAAATGGCAGGGATGGTTTGATAAGTGGAAACGAACTGATAGTCAGAGATGTTTTAATGGCTTACCTGTTAAGGATTCTTCATACAGACAAAAATATCGCACCCCTTACCATTTTGAATCTTGAGGATTCATTCAGCTTCATATTATCCACATTATCAAATGGATCTCAAATTGAAATATTAACAGGTGGAACTGTTGACCGGATCGATATTGTTAATGGTGTGACGAGAATTGTGGATTACAAGACAGGCACGGTAGCTGATATGATAAATTCATCAGATGACCTTTTTGCCGATGACAGAAAGAAAGATACTGACGGATGGCTGCAGACACTGCTTTATTGTGAAGCATACCTCGCAAATAAGCCGGAAAGTG